>JAQVTV010000017.1 GCA_028699855.1 Candidatus Izemoplasmatales bacterium
GATTTACCCTCGATATAGTCCGTGAAGACGAATGTAGTCTGCGACGGATGGGATGACGTACGTGTCGTTAAAACTATCACGATAAGCCGTGGATGACGCTTCTGAAGTGAAACCGGGCAAGAAGATGAACTGCTGTAAATGTTCGGACAGAAATGGATCGTCACTCAACATTTTCTGGATGTCGATGCCGTTTCTATCGAGCAAAACAAAGCGGAAATCAGCCAACAAACTCGGTGCATTGATCCATTTGTGCAACTTCGACAAGTTATCGGCACCAATCAGGAAGGCGAGTTCCTGATCTGGATATCGCTCTTGAAAACGAAGCAAGCTCTGATATGTTCCACGATAGTCCGAATCGTTCAATTCCATCGTTGATACCTCCGCGTGCGGCAAGTCAGCGGTGAGGATCTTGAGCATTTGATATCGATGATGATTACTCGCCAAAGATCGCTTCGTATAAAGCGAACTTGTGGGAAGATAAATAAACAAGTCGCAGTTCAGATGGTCCATCACATGGTGATAGATATCCAAGTGCGCTTTTGTCGGGGGGTTAAATGCCCCGCCAAAGATGACAATCACACAATCTCCTCCTTGAAAATCATCCTTATTGTACCATAAATTCGCATTGATGAAAAGAAATTATCAATATTGGGAACGCTTGGAAATTTGTCAATTTCTACTGGGATGATTTTATGAAGAGACGTGGGTATATCCCCCATCAGATAGATAATGAACCACATGGCGTCCTATACCTCGTCTCATACGGATGCCAATAGAGTAAGCCCATCATGCATCAAGTCTTGAACGTGTCACAATCAGATGAGTTTTTATTCGATATTTTCTGAATATTACCTTGAATCTGCACCGTGGATGCACTATAATGAATAAAAAACACATAATGGAGGATATTATGAAAAAAGTTTATAACGCACTTGGACAATTATTTGGTTTTCTGACGATTTTGCTTTTTGCGTTCTTGTACATGAACACGATGTTTTCTTTCGGTATCGATTCGGAAATCATCGGCATTCTCGAGCTTGTCAAGACATATGCGATTTTTGCGGTTTGCGGTCTTGCCGGTCTGGAATTCGCTTCCGGAAAGAAACTATTGGCGTTAATCTATTTTCTTGTGCTCGCATTTGTCATCATTTTCAGCTTCTTCCCGGTTATTCGCAACCAGATCGTCAACATCGTCACAACCATGATTATTTAGTCAAATCACGCGATCGCAAGGTCGCGTTTTTTTTTTAGGACGTGCATGTTGATCTATGGCTTGTATATTGCAAAGAAAAGGCAACGCTTCGAAGGCGTTACCTTTTTTATTTGACATTATAGCGTTTCATGAATGACTCGAATGCGCTGCCCAGAGGCAATACGACTTCGACTTTGGTGTCCTTCAAGGGATGTGTAAAGGCGATTCGGTGACTCATCAATAACATTTCAGGGACGGGATAGCGGTTGGTGTTATAGAGTTCATCCCCGACGATCGGAAGCCGGAAATGCGCGAAATGGACGCGAATTTGATGTGTCTTTCCCGTTTCGGAAACAATCCGTACCAGCGAATAATTGTTAAATTCCTTTTCCACTTGATAGGCGGTTTGACATTCTTCACCGGTCATGGATACTTCACGCTTGATCGAACCTTCGACACGGTTGATCGGAAGTTCGATACAGAGTTTCTTGTTTTCAAGCAAACCATCGACAATCGCGTAGTATTCGCGATCCACTTTGTTGTCGGTCTTATCGCTGAAGAGAAACTTCAAGAAACGGTGCTTCGCTATGAACATCAATCCGGATGTCTCTTTGTCAAGGCGATTGATGAAATGGATCTTCGCGTGAATTCCTTGGGTCTGATAATAGTGGTTGAGCCTATTGGCGAGCGTTCCGGTCGGATGAGCATTGGAGACCATCACTTGCATGTTGGCGGGCTTGTTCACGATGAGATAATATTCATCTTCATAACGAATGTCAAGAGGGCCTTCTTCGGGTGTGATGGACGGATCGTACGGTTCATCGGGAATGACGATCTTCAGGTTGTCACCCTTTTTGATCGTATCATCCTTGGTCTTTTGCTCGTGATTCACGAAGAGCATTTGTTTACCTTTTTGTATATCTACGAGTTTGAGGGGAATATTGTTATCAAACATAAAACGTTTAATCGTCTCCGGTTTTTTGGCGCGGTAAATGAGTTCCATCGTGATCACATCCTCACGTATAAGTATAACATATTATTCTGAAAATCGCACCATGAAAGTTTTGCTCTGAACAATCTATTTGAGGTTCTCCGGATTCAGTCCTTGCAGTTCTTCGAGAACGAATCTGCCGTCTTTCCGAATGAGGACATCGTCGAAATAGATTTCACCGCCACCAAATTCGGGTGTTTGGATCAGGACGAGGTCCCAATGGATGGCAGAGTCGTTTCCGTTGGGGGCATCCTCATAACATCTTCCTGGGGTGAAATGGATCGAACCCGCGATCTTCTCATCGAACAAGATATCGCCCATAGGTTGGGTGATGAGTGGATTCACACCGATTGCGAACTCACCTACATAGCGCGCCCCTTCGTCGGTATTGAATATATCTGCCAGCAACTCGGGTTCTTGATCGGCGGTGTGTTGGATGATCCTGCCGTTTTTGAACGTCAAACTCACGTGCGTGAAAACGGATCCTCTTTGCGGAGAAGGCGTGTTATACGTGATCACACCGTTGACAGAGTCCCTCACGGGAGCAGTGAAAATTTCTCCATCAGGGATATTGAAATTCCCTGCACAAGGAATCGCTGTCATACCTTTGATCGAAAAATGCACGTCCGTGCCTGGGCCGACAATCCGGACACGATCGGTCCGTTCCATCAGTTCCTTCAAGGGGATAAACGCATCGTTCATCCGTGAGTAGTCGACTTTCGACACGTCGATGATGAAATCGAAATAGCGCTCATAACTCATTTTGGCTTTATGCGCGCCACCTTCGGTAGGATAATTCAAGAGGACCCATTTTTTTTGAAGACGTTTGCGCGTCAAGGGATTCATTTTGATCATGCTTTTCATCTTGAGTGCTTGTGGAACATCCTCACTGGTATAATCCGACTCGGAAGCACGAATATGCACGATACAATCGATATCGTCGAGTTTGGTGTCGAGCCAGCGATATTGCCTGTCGAGTTGCTTGTCGGATAGATCCATCATGACTTCACGGTCGATCTCATCATCACGCAGTTCGACAACGGGATTTCCCTGATGGGAACGAATCGTCTTGACAAGTGCGAGAACCAAAGGTTTGGCCTTGATCGATGCGGAGATGAGCACATGCTCACCAGGCTTCATGGCCACAGAATAGGTGATAAGCGATTCGGCTAATTGGGTAATTCTTGGATCTTTAAGCATGGTTGTTCAACATCCTTTCGTATTGGAGATATAAACGATTCATGAGTTCAATGTCAAAGGGTTTTTCACGCTTTTGGATCATCCGCACGAGGAGCGCGAGCTCGGTTTCCAAAATGTGACAGATGGCTGGAGGGTATTGCATCTCTTGCATATGGCGCAAATACTCGTTTTGATCGAGAACGGTATAGGAGAAATCATGGAGCACTTTGATATCCAGATCATAATCGATATATTTCATTGCCTCATGATCGATCAATATCGGCGAAGCAAGGTTGCAATAGAAATAGATTCCTGCGGGATGGATGATGCCGATGACGTTGAACCACCGTTCTTTATAGAAAAATGATACGGATGGTTCTTTGGCGTACCAAACACGCCCATTGGCTTCAATCACCCGCGTGCGTCGATTTGCCACGATCACATAATCTTCATGGTCTTCGATCACGGTGGAAGTTTCCCAGATCCGATGAAGTGAATGATCGTGTTTATAACTATGTATGGCGATTTTTTGTCCTGAGATAAGGTTCATAGTACTCCCTCACTGATTCTATATCCATTATACCAAAATCGCTGTGAATCGTTAGGTCCAAATGTGAATATCAATCGTCTTGAGAAAGCCAATCGGCACCCTTTTGTATTTCGGGTTCAGTCAATGAAAGCTCCGGAAAATGTTGTTGGCGCAACGCTTCGTACAACACGATGGCAACTGCGTTCGCCAAATTCAGACTTCTCATGGACGATTTCATCGGGATGCGATAGCACTGATCCAGATGTGGACGCAGGATAGACTTGGGAATGCCTGTGGATTCTTTCCCGAAAATGAGATAGATATGCGCATGGGGATCAGACATGCGCGCTTGATCATGGCTTTTTTTGCCATAACGGGTCAGAAAAACCCAAGGTCCGGGATGTGTGTGCCGAAAGCTGTCCCAATCAGGATATACGGAGACTCCGACGTCTTCCACATGCTGAACCGACGTCCGCTTGAGGGTTTTGGCATCCAAACGGAACCCGAGCGGTTCAATCAGATGAAGTTCTGCTCCGGTCGCTGCACACGAACGGATGATATTTCCGGTATTTTGGGGAATCTCGGGCTGATACAAGACGATGTGAATCATTTCAGATCACCCTCATAATGATCAAGGATCATTTCAATCAGACGCGATTCGAATGAATTGTTTTTGATCATCTTGATTTCATGATCATAGGGCGGATAAGAAGCCTGAGGTCTCTTGACCCCCTGAACAAAGGGGGTTTCAAGGATTTTGGGTACACTTTTAAAGGCGGGGTGGTGGATGATCCGCATCAACGGTTCAAAACCCAGGGCACCGAATCCGAAATTCTCATGGCGGTCTTTATGGGCGGCAGTGGGATTTTTGCTATCGTTCAGGTGTAGTACGCGTATGCGATCAAAGCCGATCGTCTGATCCAGTTCGTGTAAAACCTCAGATTGTCGGTTGATGATATCGTAGCCTGCATCATGGATGTGACACGTATCCAGACACACGCCCACGCGTTCGGTTACCTTGACATGATCGATGATCCAGCGAAGTTCTTCAAAAGTTCTCCCGACTTCGCTCCCCTTTCCGGCCATCGTCTCAAGCGCGATGACGACATGGGAATCCGGAGTATTATCGATGATGGCATTGATGCCATCACTGATCCATTGAATCCCTGTTTCAACCCCTTGACCGAGATGGCTCCCAGGATGCAATACGATGGTTGGAGCACCCAATGCAGTCGTCCGCTTCACTTCTTCTGTGAGAAACGCTATGGCGAACTCACGGTTCTTGGCGATGGGATTCGCGAGATTGACGATATAGGGCGCATGGATGACAACGTATTCTTTTGAAAGGTTCTCCGCCTTCATCAACGCGCTTCCCGCCTCGATCTGAAGCGACTCTATCGGTTTGCGAAAGGTATTCTGCGGTGCACCGGTGTAAATCATGAATGCGTTGGCTCCAAAGGATATCGCTTCTTTCACGCTTCCGAGAAAAAGGTCTTCGCCTTTGAATGAGACATGGCATCCGATGATCATGCGGATTTTCCTCGACGCTGTTGCGTACGTTTCGCCTTCTTGATTTTTTGTGCGTGTTTGACTTTATAACCGGGTTTCACCTTTGTGGGCAATGGGTGCTTGCCTCGTATCTGGCGTTCGGTCTCAGACAGTTGAAGAGAACGTTTCGAACGTTCTTGTCGTGGTCTTGCATCGCGCAGTTCACCGGAGATGATTTCTCGATACACGCAGCGAATGCCTCGCCTTTCCAACTCGTCGATGTAGCGATGGTCTTCGAGATCATAAAGCGATATCGCCATTCCATCTTGGCCGATGCGGCCGGTCCGACCGCTTCTATGGATATAGAAGGAACTGTCTTTTGGCAGATCATAGTTGATGATATGCGAAATATTCGGAATATCGATGCCTCGACTCAGAATGTCGGTCGCCACAATGTATTGGTAATCGAGATGATGAATCCGAGAGAGAATCTGTTTGCGCGTACGGTAAGGAATGTCACCATGAAACATCACCGCATTCATCTTATGTTGGAGCATCCAACCGTAAATCATTTCCACTTGAGCGATGGTATTCGCAAAACAAATCGCGAGATAGGGTTGGATGACTTTGAGCAACTTCTCAAAAACAACCATCTTGTCTTGCTCCTTGGTACGGATGAAGGTGTGCTTGATCAAGAGATTGTGGTCATCGACGGGATTGAGATCGACCATGAGCGGTTGGTGTAGATACTTTTTCAGGAATGGTCGCATCCCTACCGGAATCGTCGCAGAAAAAACCGCAATCTGCACCTGTTTGGGCAATGTGATGGCGATTTGGTCAATATCGGTCAGAAAACCGCTATCCATCGCCATATCGGCTTCATCTACAATGAGTATTTTCGCCGTATGGGCTTTGAGGATGTTTTCCTTGACGATCAAATCATGCAATCTACCCGGTGTTCCAATGACGATCTGGGGTTGTTTGACGTTCAACTTCTGGATGGCTTCCTCTTTGTCCGTTTGACCGATGAAAAGGCGAATATCGATGGGTTGTGGACTATGTGCGCTTGCCATTTTGAAGAATTTGAAGATCTGTTCGGAAAGATCGGCGGTCGGAGAGATGATCACTGCTTGTACTTCGTTTATTGCTTCATCAATCATTTCCATAATCGGCATGAGATAACTGTGGGTTTTACCCGAACCCGTTTTAGCCGTGCATACCACATCTTGGTGTTTGCGTAAAATCGGTATGATCTCGGTTTGAACGGGTGTGGGGTCCTTGAAGCCCCAAGTGTCCCAGGCGATACTTAAGTAGGGTTTTTGAAACTGCATTATCTATCACTCTTCTTTAAAAGTCTTGCCTTTTATTATATAATAGAAACGGATAAAAGTAAATCAAAAGGAGGATGACCATGCGCGTCATACCGATTGTCCCTCGCGGTTTCTGCCCGGGTGTGGTTCATGCGATCCGCCTCGTGGAACAAGCCCTGAAGGATCCCCATACGGAAAAGCCCATCTATGTCTTGGGCATGATTGTCCATAATCGCCATGTCGTCGATAAACTGAATGCCGAAGGCGCGATTTTTCTCGATGACGCGTTGAAAACAAAAGCGGAGTGGATAGATTCCATATCCTCGGGAACGATCATCATTACCGCTCATGGCGTCGCTCCCCACCTAGTACAGCGCATTCACGAAAAAGGACTCAGCTTGATTGATGGTACCTGCAGGGATGTCACCCGAACCCATGAACTCATCCGCAATCATCTTCAACTGGGATTTCAAATCATATACATCGGCAAGAGACTTCACCCGGAGTCTTCTGCCGTATGCGGAATCGATCCCGGAATCATTTTGGTCGAATCCGAAGAAGACATCTCCAATCTCATGATTCCCAATCCGAATATCTTTGTCACCAACCAAACGACGTTCAGCCAATATGACATCCAACCGATCCTGGACGCGATCGGTAAGCAATTTACCGAAGCTATCATCCAAAATGAGATATGCGATTCCACACGTGTTCGCCAACAAGCAATCACTCAATTCAATCACGATGTCGATTTATGCTATATCGTCGGCGATCCCAAAAGCAACAACACCCGAAATCTGGCTAAAGTCAGCGCTGAAGTGACACAGACTAACACGATCCAGATCCAATCTGTCGCTGACATCGATACACGCGATCTCATCGGGGTGGAAACCGTCAGTGTCTCATCCGGGGCTTCAACGCCACCTGAACTGACGAAAGCCGTCATTGACTTTTTAACGCACTATCAGGGCAAATGATATCATCGAAAAATCCATCGAAAAATATGCTTTATTTTTTCGCTGATTTCGTTTATAATATATAAGCGACGGGATTCGAGGTGAAACCATGGCACAAAACCAATCCAAAGCAAAACACACCGAAGCACAACGAGAGATCAAAGCCTTCAACCCTACGAAAAGCAAGGTAGGAAAAGTGATCATTGTCATTCTCGCCCTTGGTATGTTTTTAGCTACATTGCTTGCGGCGATCATCAATATCATCGACTCTTTCAAATCGCTCGGTTAATCCGTATATTTTAATAAAAACTGCCGTTTTCGAAACAACGGCAGTTTTTTTATGAGTTCAGAAGCAATTCCTTGGCGTTCTCAAGACTGGATGGACTCAAGTGGTCTCCCGAAATCATCTTCGCGATTTCCGCAATGCGCGCATCAAAATTCAAATAACTCGCAGATGCTTGCGTACGGCCATCTCTGACATGCTTCTCGACATGGATATGATGCATGCCCTTAGCCACGACTTGGGGAATATGCGTAATGGATAAGACTTGAGTGTTTTCCGATATTTGACGCATCTTTCTGGCAATCTGAGTCGCGATGGGTCCGGATATGCCCGTATCGATTTCATCAAAAATCATCGTTGACAATTTTTGAGATCGGATAAAGATGGTTTTGAACCCCAACATGACACGGCTCATTTCCCCACCCGATGCGGTTTTCGCCAATGGTTTCAAAGGCTCGCCGAGATTCGTAGAAATCAAGAAATCAATCTGGTCGATACCCGACTGGGACAAGCGCGATAAATCACGGAACGATTCCGGATGGTCCGGGTGGAATGCGATCTCGATTTGAAAATGGGCTAGTCCGAGATCGGAGAGGACAAATTTTAACTCCTTGGCGATTTTCAAGGAGATTTCCTGACGAATCTTAGACAATTTATCCGCTTTTGTAATGGTGTCGCGAAATAAATCATCGACCCTTTTCTGACATTGTTCGATGTGGACATCAAACGAATCCGCATCCGATAACATGGTTTCGATCTCCGCTTGAAGTTCGATCAGCTGGGCGATGTCCAGCCGGTATTTTTTCTTGAGCGACTCAAGCATGAAGAGTCGCTCATGAATGCGTTCGAGTTCAAACGGGTCATAATTCATCTGCTCGATTTTTCGGGATACATCGCGTCCCATGTCTTCCAGATCGTAGTAATGCTCGGCAAGTCTTTCTTCGATGGAGTTGAACTCTTGTGACACGTTCTTGAGGACTTGGGCGGCATTACGCGCCGCGTACAGGCTCTGTGTCACCGTGGAGTCGGACAAGACCCCGTGAATCACAGTTAATTGTTCTCTGACGCGGTCGAAATTATCGAGCGTCTTCGCTTGGTCGCGCAACTGATCGTACTCGTCAGCGATGAGATGTGCTTCATGCAACTCATTGAGTTGGAACTCCATCACTTCCTTGCGTTCAAGAAATGCTTTGTGTCGGGCGTAGAGCCGGTCCAGTTCCGTGACGGTTTGGCGAAGATCAGAAAGTGATTGGCGATAATCATCAAGATGTGTTTGCGTCAGTTCCAGATTGAAGCCGTCGATCAGCTCCAAATAGTTTTGGGGATTGATCAATCGTTGCGTATCAAATTGCGAATGAATGTCGGCCAGATACAAGGAAATCATCCTTAAATCGCTCAGAGTGACGTTTTGCTTGTTGATTTGGATGAGAGATTTGTTTTTGCTGGATAATTCTCGACGAATGACCAACACATCTTCATCTTCGTGTAAACCCATGCGCAGAAGTTCATCGCGCAAACGTGCATTCTGAACCACGAATTCTGCTTCGACGATCGCGCTGTCGCAACCGAATCGGATCATATCCAAACTAGCTCTGTCTCCAAGCAACAGGGCGATGGCATCGATGAGAATACTCTTTCCCGCTCCGGTCTCCCCGGTCAGGACGGTCAGTCCGGGATGAAAGTCAAGTTCAAGCTGGTCAATGATCGCAAAGTTCTGAATCGAGAGATGTTTAAGCATGGCCTTACTCCTTGTCTGGCATCAGGGTTAACGCATGAATCAACTCAAGCAGGTGCTCATCATCTACGGCATGGTGCTTCATCACGGAAGTGGCATCGCCATGTTCGATGAAGCGATCGGGAAGGCCGAAAATCTTGATTGGTACATCGATGTTGCCCAAATCGCTGAGAGTTTCGAGAACAGCTGAACCCAAACCACCCACGCGGCTCGAATCTTCCACGACGATGATGGGAAGGTGCATCAGATGGAGACGCTGGAGCATATCATGGTCACATGGTTTCAGAAAGCGCGCGTTGATGAGCGTTGCGTCAAGCGAATGTCGCTCGATCAATGCGGTCATGCGCGGAATGTTTTCACCGTAAGCGATGATAATGATCGATTGTCCCGATACCTCTTCAGTCCATGAGGGTTGCGTAATCGTTTCGCGCTGTGCGATTTGATCTTGATTGAAATGCGTCCTGTTCCGCGAATAACGGATCGCGATCGGTAGGCTTGTGTGATGGAAGGCATAATCAAGCAAAGCATACGTTTCCGAGACGTCTTTTCCTTGAACGATTTCGATATTGGGTATATGACGTAAATACGCGATGTCATATAGACCTTGATGGGTTTCGCCATCGCCGCCGACGAGGCCCGCGCGATCGATTCCCAATACAACATGGAGTTTTTGACGCGCTACATCGTGAATCACCTGATCGTACGCCCGCTGCAAAAAAGATGAATAAATTGGCACAAAAACAGACTTATGGTTGATGGCTATAGCTCCGGAAAGACACACGGCGAACGCTTCACAAATTCCCACATCGATGATTTGATCCGGAAAATCTTCTTGAAACTTCCTCAAACCCGAGCCATTGATCATGGCAGGGATGATAACGCGAAAATCCGGGTTTTTGGCTGCTTCTTCATAGACGTACTGGGATACGACTTGACTCCATGTCAAGGAATCCTCGGGCTTATGATGCTTAGGAAGTCCCGTGTCCGGAACGAAGGGATCTACCCCATGCCACATTCCGAGGTGATCATTTTCCGCCAAGGGATATCCTTTGCCTTTCTTCGTAATCACGTGGAGCACGGTGGGACAGTTGCGTTGTCGCACCAAACGCAAGTACTTCACCAAGGTTTTGATGTTGTGTCCATCGATGGGACCATAATATTTCAGACCGAATGCGTCGAAAACCGTCATGTTTTTGGCGAACCCGCGGAGCATATTGGCGATACGGATTTTCAGGTCTCGCAAGCAACGCGGAATACGCGTGCTTTTTGCGGCCTTGACGTAGGTTTTCGATGCACGCATCGAATTCAGTAGTTTGGCAAACGAGCCGACATTTTTAGAAATGCTCATTTCGTTGTCGTTCAAAATGATGATCGGCGATATGTCGTCGCGATGTCCGAGAAAATTGATCGCCTCGAACGAGAGACCGCTGTTCAGGCTGCCATCGCCGACGACCGCAATCACTTTGTGGGTTTCTCCGTTCATTTTCTTGGCGAGTTCAAAACCGGCTAAAGCGGCAATCGCCGTGGATGAATGTCCTGCTTCCCAGCAATCATGGACCGATTCCTCGCGTCGCAAGTAACCCGATAGGCCTTGATACTGCCGAAGCGTCGGAAAATCTTTGGCACGTCCGGTTAGGATCTTGTGCACATATGCCTGATGTCCCACATCAAAAATGAGTTTGTCATTCGGTGAATCAAAAACATGATGCAGGGCGATCGTCAGTTCAACGATCCCTAGATTGGATGAGAGATGACCACCGGTATGAGATACCTGTTCAAGCAAAAAAGAACGAATTTGCGCTGCAAGTTCGTCCATTTCGGCAACGGTCAGCTTCTTTAGAAATTCCGGATGGGTGATGTTCAATAAATCGATCATTTTGGATGTCTATTCTTCCTGCATCGGAAAATCAACGAGTTCGTCACCTTTCATGAGTTTGACGATGACTTCTTCTGCGTTTTTGATCTGTTCGTGACAAAAGTGTGCCAGACGCATCCCTTCCTGGTAGTGCTTCAGGGACTCTTCGAGTGACAAACTTCCGGATTCGAGTGCCTTAACGATATCTTCGAGTTCTTTCAATGCGCTTTCAAATGTCGGTTTAGGATTCATGGTTTTCATCCTTTCTGATCGTTTCGACTTTGCAGTCAACCCGCCCGTCATGCATCAAGATCTGAATCTGGTCATCGACATCCAATGATTGGACCGAAGGAACGACTTGGCTATTCTTGTGGATAATCGAATAACCTTTACGCATGATGTGGAGGGGATTGACGAGTTCGAGTTTCTCTGTCAGTGTCTGAAATTGATTGTGGTATCGGTTGAGGATTTGAGGGAAAACGCGTCGGAGTTGACGATGATAGATTTCCAGATGTTCGCGATGACGCTCCAATAATTTTTTCGGGTGGACCAAGAGCAGTCTCTTTTGGAGATGTTCCACTTTGAGGTCGGCGTTTTCCACAAGTTGCATCGGACGAACCAACACGGATGATTGCTCGAGGCGCACACATTCATGGCGTTTTTTTTGCGTTTGAGAAACCATCGCGCTCACGAGTTGCTTTTTGCGCTCTTTCAACAAATCCGCAAGTTCTTTTTGATCTCTCACGACTATTTCCGCTGCCGCACTCGGCGTAGGCGCGCGCAAATCCGATACATAATCCGCAATCGTCATG
>JAQVTV010000188.1 GCA_028699855.1 Candidatus Izemoplasmatales bacterium
CAATTGTGCCCCAAAATGAATATGCAGCCCATGTTATATTGACGATCAAGAAGAGCAAGACAAGAATGATTACTCTTCTTTTCATTGCCATAAGCTGTTATTCTATTGCTTGTTCTGCTGTGAATGTGAGCGTGAAGGTGATGTCTTGACCCTTGATAGCATCGTAAATCTCCGAAGTGCCGGGCTCGGATAATGTCACGGTGATTGTCACCAACACATTCTCTGCATTAACCTCATCTGAAGCCAAGACAATGTCGATATTTACCAAAGTGGCATAAGTATCTGATTCACCAATCAATACGTCACTCTCTACGACACTGAGATCAAGAGCGGCTAGAGCGGCCAAATCCAGTTTGACATTGTATGTCAATACGATTTCGTCCACATCATTGGCTTTCATGACTACGCCAGCGGGAACCAAGACTTTCCCTTCGGGAGCTTCCGCCACCGCTGCGACGACCAATGTCACACCTTGTCCGATTGTCAATGTCTCGTCCTTTGTTTGCTCGAGGTTATCCCAATAAGCATACGCTCCTATGGTGCCTCCAACGATCAATAATGCTACTAATACTAACCAAACTACCTTTTTCATAATTATATTCTCCTTTTTTTTATTGGTTTTATCTATATTTAGAATCATTCTTCGTTGATGAAGAATAAGCCGTTTTTCTTGTATAACGATTCGAAATACTATATAATGTAGTTGCAATACATATTCAATTCACGGCCCTTTACTGGGCATGACACCGTCTCAATGACAGTGTGTCAATGACAGTGTGTCATCATAATACTCTATTGCTTTTTCAATGTCAAATTATTTGCTTAATTTTTTTGAGGTGCCAATCATGCCTAAAGAACTGTTTTTCGAATTACCTGAAGAAAAACGGACCAGAATCATTAATGCTCTATATTTGCAGTTACAGGAGAATGATCTGGAAAAATTCAGTATAAAAAGACTCTGTAAAGACGCACAGATTGCTCACGGGTCTTTTTATACCTATTTTGACAATAAAGAAGACTTCATCGATTATGCATTTCATGATCAGATCAAAGTGAAACAAGCTGAACGGGCAAAAATGATGAACTCAGCAGATAGTTGGTGTGAGTTCGTCGGCAATTTGTATATGACGCTCTCAAAGGTGATTCTAACCAAAAAAACTCATTATACATTTATCGACTATATCATTTATGAACGAAACTACGATATCGACAATCCCATCAATCCTTATGCACACACTTATATCCAAATCGCAAATGAGTATAAACATCTATTTCTGCTTCAGGATGACGAATACATTTTTCGGGTGTTAGCTGTTTCGCGAATCTTTCTCGAACAAGCTCTGATGAATACAGACGAAAACAAGAATCTTTCTGTGATGAAAGACTTGTTGGTCAAGGATTTGCTCATTTATACAAAGGGACTCAAAGATCACATTTTGAATGAACAAAGGTTCGATTAAATACCATTCCATTTTGTTCTATTCCACATTTTTCTTCATAGTATGATTTGTGCCCTGTCATAATTTCAAACTCATATCAACAAATAATACTTCATTTCTTGCACTTCCGATTCACTGTGTTGTCTATCGGAATGAACGATGCGCAATCATCAATGATCTTTCTCAACAGTCATTTTGTCTGTCAAGAATGAAATGATTCATAAAAATAAAAAACTCTATCTTTTACATTTTCCTGTAAAAATAGAGTTTTTTTCTCATATAGTGGTGCGGTTGATGGGACTTGAACCCACACGTCATAAGACACTACCGCCTGAAGATAGCGCGTCTGCCATTCCGCCACAACCGCACTGGCCGCAATCAATATTATATCACAAACTCTCCAAAAGAAAAGAAATAATTGATTCCAATAAAATCAAAAAACTTTCGTTATTCGCGTATTTATGATATGATTCATAATGCATGATTCTTATGCTTACGGAAGGTGGGTTAGCCTGAATTGAAAGATGAACGTCAGTACCGTACTCCATTTTTTACCAAACTCAAAAATTACGGCACCAGCGATGTCGCTCCCTTTGATGTGCCAGGTCATAAACTCGGGAGAATCAAGAATGATCTGCTCGACTTTATCGGACCGAATACTTTCCGTTTGGATGCGAATGCCCCTATCGGCCTGGACACCCTGAGTAAACCACAAGGAGTGTTGCGTGAAGCAGAAAAATTGATGGCTTCAGCGTTCAATGCGGACAAGAGTTTCTTTTTGACCGGAGGCACGACGACCGGAATTTTGGCAATGATTATGGCCACATGTCGTGCCAATGATAAGATTATTCTACCTCGAAACGTACACAAATCCGTCATCAACTCCCTCATTCTAAGTGGAGCGATCCCTGTGTTTGTGAAACCCGATATTGATATCGAATTAGGAATCGCCAACGGTGTGTTTTGCGAGACTTATGAGGATGCGATCCAAAATCATCCTGATGCGAAAGCGCTGTTCATCATCAATCCAACCTATTTCGGTATCGCATCCGATATCGAAACCATCACGAAAATCGCTCATGAAAATGACATGCTTGTCCTTGTAGACGAAGCTCATGGAGCCCAGTTTTACTTTTCCGATCGGTTACCCATGACCGCAATGGATGCGGGTGCGGACATCAGCGCGACATCAATCCATAAAACAGGCGGCTCGTTCACTCAAAGTTCTGTCTTGCTGACAAAGGGAAAACGCATCGACCACCTTCGGTTGAGATCCACGTTGAATATGTTGCAAAGCACTTCTCCCAGTTCGCTGCTCATGGCATCACTCGATGTTGCAAGAAAGACGATGTATTTTGAAGGAAAGCGACGCATCGATAAACTCTTGAATATGGCTGAGAAAACCCGAGTGTCTTTGAAGAGTATTCCGGGTTTGAAAATCGTGGACCAGGACTACGCCGCCAATAGACAAGGTTTCACCTTTGATGAAACCAAATTGGTCATCAAAGTATCCGATCTCGGCCTCTCCGGTTTTGAAGTCATCCAAAAAATGCGCAAAAGGTATCATATTCAACTCGAGCTTGCCGAGACCTCGATTGTC
>JAQVTV010000189.1 GCA_028699855.1 Candidatus Izemoplasmatales bacterium
GCCGCCTCGGTGGCATACCCCCGGCCCTGGTATGGCCTTCCCACCCAGTAGCCGAGTTCGGCCCGCCCGTGGCGGCGATCGATCTCCACGAGGCCGGCCGCGCCCACGAGAGTCCCGTCATCGGGGTCCTATTTTTGAGGAACAGATCCGACAAAGCGTTCAACAACGCTATTTAGCTCATTATCCTGAATATCAAGGAGTATTCCAGATTGATTATTGTGGTACCGATGGGGGTGTCAGAATCATATGAAAGCAATCATCCTTGTCGCGGGATATGCGACAAGGTTATATCCCCTCACGAAAGATAAACCAAAAGCCTTGCTGGATATCCAAGGAAAGCCTCTGCTTCAGTACATTATGGACGATCTCGTGAAAATACCCCAAATAGATCAAATCATTCTTGTTTCGAATCATCTCTTCTTTAATCAGTTTTCATCATGGATAGAAGCATATGACGCAAAGATTCCTGTCCATGTGATTGATGATGGAACCATGACGAATGATATGAGATTAGGCGCGATAAAGGATTTATATTTTGCGATAGAAGCTTTTCATTTGGATGATGATCTACTGGTGTTGGCCGGAGACAACCTGTATGACTTTTCGATGGCTGATTTTGTGGCGTTTTACAATCAATACAGCCATGACAGTGTCATGATCCATCATGAAAATGATATCGAAAATCTACGCAAAACCGGAGTAGCTGAAGTGGTGGATCATCAATTGGTTTCTTTTCAGGAGAAGCCAAAAGAACCTAAGGGTTCATTTGCCGTTCCGCCATTCTATATCTATCGTAAAGAAACCATTTCTCTCATCAAACAGTATGTGACTGATCACCAACCCGGTGATTCGCCCGGAAGTCTGATTTCATGGTTGATGGAACGCGTGAAAATATATGGGTTTCTAATGCCGGGCAAGCGATTTGACATCGGAGATTTGGCTTCGTATGAAACCGCAAAAATGAGTTTTCAAATCAAGAGCTGATGGTTTTATAGCCATCAGCTCTTTTGATTGAATGATGAAATCGATGAGTCATTTTTCATGATGGAATCTCGCTCGATCAATTCTGCGTTTATCTTGATTTGCTGCGGTTTTCCGCTTGATGATAATGCATTCATCATCAAGGAAAATGCCCGTTTGGCGTAGGTTTCTTTCTTGGGACCTGCAGAGGTCAATTTGGGGATCAAAGTATCGCATAGCGGCGTATTGTCGAAACTGATGATGGAGATATCTTTGGGCACCGAAAGATTCTTGGTCGCCAAGGCGGTATAGAGCCATCTCGCAGCGGCATCGCAATGACATAGGAATGCCGTCGGATAGTTTTTGATGGACAGATCGGTCATATCGTTGCGCTTCTCGATGTTGACATTGATATGCCATTCCGGATGAACCGGCAATTCATTTTCGACCATTGCTTTATAGAAGCCAAAGTATCTGTCGGCGATGGCCGAGGTTTTGTGGATGTTCCCCACAAAACCGATTTTTTTATGGCCTTGATCGATGAGATATTTGGTGAGTTGGTACGATAGATGATAGTTGTCGACATAGACGAAGTTGAAATCGTAGAGCGGCGAGAAATAGTCGATGAATATCGTCGGGATCGTGATTCTATCGATGTAATGCATGATGTCTTCGCGGATCTCGCCGGCAAAGAATATGCCATCAGGCTTATACATGGAGATCGCAGCCTTGACCTTTTCCAAAGTGGCTTCGTGTTCTAAATACGCGATTTGCAGGAGGTTGTTGCTTTTATTGCATTCAGCTGAGAGAAAGTAGAAGATGGTGGAGTAGTATTGTTCGGACAAAGTCAAAAAGAAATCCTGATTGACAAAGAACAGAAACCGCTTGTTCCGCATTTCCTTGATCTGGATTTTCGTCTTATAGCCGATCATTTTGGCATAGTCCTGGATTTTCTTCCTCAAAGCGTCGCTGACGCCTTTTTGCTCTGTCAATGCCTTGTGGACGGCGACCTTGCTGATGCCGAAATGATCGGCGATCGCTTGAAGCGTGATTTTTTTCATAGAAATCCTCCTGTAATGACAGATTATCACAGGGAAAGATACCGCGTCAAGAATAAAATTAACTTTTAATCATTCTCGCGATATTTGTTAACTAAAATTAACCCAAAATCCGTTAAAAAACATCATTCATCGCGATGAAAACTCTTACAATATATGATAGACTATGATTGAGGCGATATGATGAAAAAATGGCTTGCATTATGGATCATCTGTATATGTGGGGGATTGAGTGCCTGCGTAGGACAATCGACTGAAGTACAAACCACTTCAACGACTACCCTGCTACCGACGACACAGGCGACGACAACGACACAACCGTCGTTGCTTTTGCCACAAGGAAGCACCGCTAAAACGATCCGCAAAGTTGAGAGTTTTCCGCTGAATACAGATGATTTTCGCTTGTTCGACTATCAAGCGAGAGCGCTTTGGCTGGATGATATCGTCTTCGCATTCGCGAACAATCCCGATCAAGTCCAACCTTCATATATCCGGGACAATCCCGAGACATGGCAACCCATCGGCTTCTGGATTGATCAAGCCAGGCAGCCCGATGACTATGATCCACTTGTCAGCGGTTATCTCAAACGCACATTCGGATTGCCGACGTATCTCGGTGACAATCGCGTATTGTCATCGGGCAGTGAAGCGATCACCGCTTTGGCTATGGTACTCTCAAGCAGCCTTATGGGTCTTCATATGGACGCGAAAACATACGGTGATACCACTTATGACATGGTCGAGATGATGCTTGCCCATTATGATACCGGTTCAAAACTGGTGCACAACGCCGGCGTCCAAGGCCAAAGCTTCTGGTACGACATCTTTCCGCAAATCCTCTTTGCGAAGCTTTATGATCTGTATCCCGATACCGAATTCATGCGTGAGATGGTGCTCAACGGAGCAGATGAATGGTTGGAGGCGCTCCCCTATTTCGAGACTGACGGCGTGGCCGATTACGAATTCGTCGGCTATAACGTGACACTTGAGTCTCCGACGATCACGGGAGGCCATATC
>JAQVTV010000190.1 GCA_028699855.1 Candidatus Izemoplasmatales bacterium
AACCTTCAGCGTGTTTCTGGAGGTATAATCGAAATCCCTCCTCATCGATGGGTTTGGTGAAGTAGTACCCTTGAAGATAATCGACCGAAAGGTCGCTTGCCATTTTCATTTGTTGCCGATTTTCGATTCCTTTGATCAGTGTTTTCGATTTTAACGTTTCTGCCATATCTAGGATTGCCTCATACAGGCGAATGTGTCGGAAAGACGGGATATCGGTCGGGAGAATCGATTTGTCGATTTTGATGGTATCGACGTCAAAGTGGAGAAAGGAGGACATCGATAAACGCTGGTATTGGAAGGCGTCGACCGCGACTTTGAACCCGGATTCCTTCAATTGAGCCACTTTTTTATACACGATTTGGTCCTGAGAGATGAAATCGTCAATATCGAACTCGATATTTTCCGGAAGAATGTCGAAATACACGGTCAGTTTGAGCAAATCATCGATGTTGAGGAGACTCAGAGTGTGGTAACTCAGATTGATCACCATCATGAATGCGTTGTGAATCAATCGCTCTTCACGCCAATGCTTGTACATCTCAAACGACTTGCGAATGACTGATTTGTCTATGACATCGAAATATTTCTTTTCCAAAGCGATATCTTTGAAGCGGTTCGCGCTGATGATTCTGTATTCATCTTTCCGCCAACGGATCAGTGATTCGCAGCCGATGATATGCAAGGTATGCTTATCGATGATGGGTTGGAAAAACGGGGTGAACTCGTTGATGTCGAAGTAGTAGTCAAAGGCGAGCACGAAATCATCAAGGTCAGTTTTTTGACTGCGGATGATCTCATCCGCCACCATGAAGGTCAATTGTTTCTTTTTGGCTTCCACCATCGTATATTGCGCCATTTGGATTAGCGATTTGATGTTTTTCGCTTCCTTTTTGATGCCATTGCATGCGCCACCGAAGGAGAGGATGATGTCTTCGGTCCCAGTGAATGTCTTGAAGAAGAGGTGGTGGATCTCGCGGATTCTTGCTTCGAGATAGGACTCTTTTTCCGTTTGGGAAGGGTGTTTGGCATCATCATATCTGCCGACGAACACATACTGATTGTGCTGAAAACGATGATAACGCTCTTTAATGAAAATCATCCGGAACAGTTTGTGAATGACTTCGCAGATTTTGTCGCCATACGTGTAATCGACAAATTGATAAAAGGTGCCAATGTTGGAAAACTCCGCAAATATCACATACGTCTCATCCATGGGGATTCGATCGTATTTGGCGATGATTTTTTCTCGCTGCCTTTGATACGTTTGCATCTTTAGCACCCCCGATGACCAGGTCATGTATTCACAAAAAAAGCCTCGAACAGGGGCTTTGGCATCTCTCTCGATTACTAGTCACGTCAAAAAAAGCGATGGAAATGGATGCTTTTTTCAGGAATATCTAGTATCACGATCAATATTGCAATCCGGCCAGCATGGAATGTGTCGTTCTTTAGCTCCGTGACTTTGCGTCGCCCGATTTCCCGGACTTTGCCCCTGAATATTGTTTTTTTGAGTCTGTTACAGGTAGGTTAAATGCTGATGATTATCGTCTCGATGTTTCGCTCCTTGTCTCTGACGCGCCATAATCGTTGGTACTCCTTGTATTGTTGAGGGATGTCCTCTCCACGGTGCAGCAAATCGATTTTCTGCGTTTTGATATCAAAATTGTATATCACGACGACTTTCGATCGGGGGAGAAGTGATGGCTGGTGCGTCTGGTTCTCGGCAAGATTTCTTTTCATAAATAAATCGATCATCCATATTCCTCCGTTTCTAGATATGTGCATATAACAAAAAACCCCATTGATGGTAGGGGCTGACGCACAGTATCTTTGCGATTTGGCGTGCAAAAAACAGGTGATTTACACGCGCAGAAACGAATAACTCTCAAAACGCATGCAAAAAAGTTCACGCACAACAATGATGCCGCAATAAATATTGCAACCCAGCCGACATGGATCCATCGGATCTTTAGTCCTGTGGCTTTGCGTCGCCCGATTTCTCGGACTTTGCCCCTGAATATTTATATTTCGGGCACATTATATATGGGGAAATATTTGTTGTCAATACAGATTAGGAAGAAAAAAATGGCTAAAAATCACAAAAAAATACTATATAATTGAACACAATGCCCGCTTCGATTATTTCAGGAAAGGGTTTTCATGACCTGAGACAGCCAAATAAATGGTGTTATATCCGCGCATATCTCATGAAAAAAAATGAATAGCCACGACAAAAATGTACACGAAATATTTCTTGAGGAATTCATTATCTTCACTTTTTGCTTTGTGGTTGCGATGCCTTATCTCATATTAATCGACGCGATATTAATCAATAGATCCTTTCCGTTTACCAAAATGAGCATGAAAAAGCTCAATATGATATATAATATGGGTATTGGCACAAAGTTGTCATTGAACTATGAAAAACTGTGAACTTGGAGGCTTAACGGTGAGTCAAGCAAAAACATATCAGGAAATCCTCGATGAAAAAGGGTATCTGATCATATCTCCTTCGGGGCGAAGCATGTGGCCATTGATTCGTGAAAACAAAGATGCGATCAAACTTGTGCCACCCGGGACAATCAAAAAACGAGACATCATTCTCTATCGCAGAAGAGATGGCCATTATATCGTTCATCGCGTCATCAAGGTGTTGCAAGAATCGGTTGTTTTATGCGGAGACAACCAATGGAAACTCGAAAAAGACATTACCTACCCGATGATACTAGCCGTGATGGAAGGATATTATCGCAATGAAAAATATCGTTCCGCTCATCATGCGGGTTACCGGTTATACTCGAGAATCTGGGTGGCGTTCCGATGGGTGAGATTCATAAGGGATCGGCTCAGAAATGTGTTACGAAAAGTATTGGGAAGAGGGTTGAAAGATGAAGATTAGCATGAGATTGTTGTGGATCCTTGGAGTGATGATGCTATGCGGGTGTCAAGCTGGTTCGACTGTTTTTCCAACATCCGGCACCAATACAGACCTTCCGACGACCCAGTCCCCGACATCTACCCCGTATAATACA
>JAQVTV010000191.1 GCA_028699855.1 Candidatus Izemoplasmatales bacterium
AGATTTCGTAATACTTTTCGATGTCTAGGGCTTCCTTCATCCAGGCCGTACGATCCACATCCAAGAGCATATCCAATGCTTCCCGGCTGATCGAAAGGTCAGTCAAATCGAGCTGATCGGCATCGGGCACATATCCGATAGGGGTGACACGCGGTTGAATAGTGCCTTCGATGCGACCGAAAATCCATTTGAGGACACGGATGTTGTCACCGAAACCCGGCCAGAGAAATTCGCCTTTTTGGCTCTTTCTGAACCAGTTGACATAGAATATCTTCGGAAGCTTTTCCTGGTCAGTCAATTTTCCCATCTTGAGCCAATGGGAGATGTAATCGCTGATGTGATAGCCGATGAACGGAAGCATTGCAAAGGGGTCGCGTCGTACCACGCCGATTTGATCGGAAATTGTAGCCGCGGTGATTTCCGAGCCCATGATGGAGCCGAGGAAAACGCCGTGATCAAAATCGAAACTCTCATGGATCAAGGGAATGGTCGAAGGTCTTCTGCCGCCAAAAAGCATCGCGCTGATGGGAACCCCTTCAGGATCTTCCCAATTTTCAGCGATGGAAGGGCAGTTTTTGGCGCTGGCTGTGAAGCGGCAGTTGGGATGTGCGGCTTTCGTGGAAGCTTCAGGAGTCCAGTCTCTTCCTTGCCAATCGATGAGGTGTTCAGGGGGCGTGTCACTCATGCCTTCCCACCATACATCGTAGTCATCCGTTAAGGCTACATTGGTAAAGATGGTATCTTTTGCGATAGAATGCATCGCATTCGGATTCGATTGCCATGAAGTGCCGCTTGCCACACCGAAGAAACCGGCTTCGGGATTGATGGCATAGAGACGGCCATCTGCTTTGAATCGTAACCACGCAATGTCATCGCCGATGGTTTCGGCCTTCCATCCGGGAAGCGAGGGAGTGATCATCGCGAGGTTGGTTTTGCCGCAAGCGCTGGGAAATGCGCCTGTGATGTATTTGGTCGTTCCTTCGGGCGATGTCAGTTTGAGAATGAGCATGTGTTCGGCCAACCAATTTTCGCGATACGCGATATTTGAGGCGATTCGTAAGGCGAAACATTTCTTGCCCAACAGGGCATTGCCTCCATAACCCGAACCATACGACCAAATCATGTTATCTTCGGGAAAATGGGAAATGAATTTGCTTTCGATCGGGGCACACGGCCAGGAAGGATCCACATCTCCCGGGTTAAGCGGATAACCGACAGAGTGGAGACATTTGACGAAATCGCCATCATGACCTAAAACGTCAAGGACAGCATCGCCCGTGCGGGTCATGATGTGCATGTTGACGACGACATAAGGGCTATCGGTGATCTCGACGCCGATCTTGGAGAACTCTGAGCCGATGGGTCCCATGGAGAAGGGAATGACATACATGGTCCGGCCTTTCATTGCCTTGGAAAACAAACCATGCATCTTTGGCTTCAGAATGTCCGGATCTACCCAGTTGTTGGTCGGGCCCGAATGACGTTGAAGCTTCGTCGATATGAACGTGCGTTGTTCGACGCGGGCGACATCGGACGGATCGCTGCGAAACAAATAACAGCCGGGCCGTTTTTCGGGGTTGAGCGGAATCGCTTTTTTCGCTGAAACCATTTCTTCAAACAATGCATCATATTCCTTTTTCGTTCCATGCCACCAGATGACGCGATCGGGTGTGCAGTGTTCCTGGGTTTCATTGACCCAAGCATGCAGTTTTTCGTGGTTCATGTTTTTCTCCTCTATCGATTTGGTCATTTTCTCTGATTTCGAGAATGAACTATTAAAATGCGGATAAAACGTGATATAATACAAGTGAAATGGGGGAATACCATGGATATCGAAAACAAAAGTATCGCCTTGCTCATCGACGCAGAGAACATTTCACCGAGTTATATAGAAATCATCATCGATGAAGCAAACAAGTATGGGAAGATCAACTATCGCAGGGTTTACGGCGATTGGACGACGCCGCAACTCAATCCGTGGAAACAACGGATCAACGAGTTTGGCATGACCCCCGTCCAGCAGTATGCCTACACATCTGGAAAGAATGCATCAGATTTCACTTTGATCATCGATGCCATGGATATTCTTTTCTCAGGCAAAGTGAATGCTTTTTGCATCGTATCGAGCGATAGCGACTTTACCAAATTGGTGACCCGATTACGTGAGGACGACATGTTTGTCTTTGGCATGGGGGAGAGCAAGACACCGATTTCCTTGGTGAACTCGTGTGAGACATTTGCGTATCTTGATAAGATTCTCGCTTCATCCAAAATCGAGATTGAGCCCAAGAAGGAAGAAGTCGTTCCAGAGAAGAAGAAACCGAATGGCAAGGCGGAAAGTTCCATCACTCCGATCAAACGGGTGAAAACCGAACTAAGCAATATCATCAATGACAATCTAGACGATAACGGATGGGCTTACTGGAGTTTGGTGGCGCAATTGCTCCAAAAAAAATTCCCGGGATTCCATCCGCGCAACTACGGTGACAATACCCGCCCGCTCTCATTTTTCGAGAAGATGAGCGAATTTGAGTTCAAGAAATTGAACACCGTGATTCACATCCGCAACAAATCCGGGAAAAAGTAGGACCGCCGTCAAAAGGCGGTTTTTTATTGCACGACTTTTTTGATGTAAGGTGAGTTCATACAATGGAGAATGCCGGGATAATTGAGCGCAAACGTGACGACATCCCCCACTTGAAGCGTGCTTCGCGAAGCATCTATGATCAAATGATCGCTGCTCGCCCCAAGGATATCTATATCATGTGATACAGGTCGGATGTTGTCCATGATCAAGTCTTGTTTCCCTAATGCGAGGATGGCGCGTTTGATGTAACCTTTATCGATGAACTTCGGTATCTCACCAAAGGAGTTCATGCCAATCTCTCCGATCGGAACGCTTGGCTTGTCTTTGACTTCGATGACCTCTGCCTGAAGCTTGAAACAATCATCATAGAGATTGGGTAAAATCGTGCCATAAGCCGTTTCCCGACCACAGAATACCACCTCGCCAAAGCGAAGCCCATTGA
>JAQVTV010000192.1 GCA_028699855.1 Candidatus Izemoplasmatales bacterium
GTTTCCGGGCGTCATCATTGTCGGAGATGTCACCATCCACCCCCATGTCAATATTTGGTTCAATGCAGTAGTTCGTGGCGACATGGCTAGTATTGAGATCGGTGAGAACACGAATATTCAAGATCAAGTTGTCATCCATACGAATATCGACGCTCCCGTTCGAATCGGCAAAAATGTGACGATCGGACACAGTGCGATTATACACGCGGCAACGATACTTGACGATGCATTGATCGGCATGGGCGCGATCATTCTTGACAAGGCCGTTGTTGAATCCGGAGCCATGGTCGCTGCCGGAACCGTCGTCCCCCCGGGGAAAAAAGTACCTTCAGGGATGTTGGCAATGGGGAATCCCATGCGCATTGTTCGGGAGTTGACACAGGCTGAAAGAGAACAAAATGCGGCCAACATCGCGTATTATCTGAATTTGGCCAATAGTTATATTTCTCAACCCGAATCGGCGTAATTGAATGATCGCACCACACTTGTGTGAATGCGATGACCTGTGTGAGTCACGACGCTTTTGCATGCGTTTGCTTCGCAATGATAAGTTTTGTTCTCCATTTGTGTGGAGATGCTATTTCGGGATAAAAATTGTTTGTTTATTTCCGAGTTTTTGGTATAATGGTATTGCTCGGGAAGTAGCTTAGTTTGGTAGAGCGCTTGGCTGGGGGCCAAGAGGTCGCAGGTTCAAATCCTGTCTTTCCGACCAGAACATATTCAAAGAGCGGTGTCTGATATAGATTACTGCTCTTTTTATTGCTTTTTCTGCAGCAATCATATTCATGGTTTTTGCGAAATCGGTCATTTAAGTGTCAAAATGAGTGTCAGATCAATGGGTCTTCTTTCGCCAGAATTCGGTCAAGGTCCGAATCGCTTCCTCTTCAAATCCCATATTTATGTGCGAATACGTGTTTATTGTTATCTCATATTTGGTATGTCCAAGCCATTTTTGAACGATTTTTTCCTCGATCTTCGCCTCTAAACACTGTGTAGCGAAGTAGTGTCTAAGGCCATGGAGCGATAACAAAAAACCATAATCACGAGCCCTCTTCGCAAAAGTCTTGGTGATTGATTGCTTGCCGATGAAATGGAAGATCTCGGCTCCGTTCTTCTGGATCTCGTCGATTACCTTGCATGTTTCCGGGAACAGAGGAATGATCTGATTTGCGCTGCTGGTCTTCGGAGTAATGACTCTTTTTGTTGTCACGTCGTATGACTTCGAAACCTTTGTGGTATGCTCCAGCATATCGACATTTGACCAACTTAAAGGAAGCGCTTCTCCCTTTCGCAAATCATTTGATCGCGAAGTTGCCATTGATTTCTGTTTGATTGCAGGAACTAGTCATATCTTAGCCTGGATTGCTGAGAAGATAGAAAAGAAATACTATCATTTTATGGAAGCCGGTAATCACCAATGGGTGAAGAACACCGAAACAAAAATTCATGGACAAAATCTTTGACTCGAAGACAGCCAAGGAGTCTGTAGCATTCAACGCTACGATGACGGGCCTGCAGTTGCTTGGACTTCTCGTCGTTGTTTTCATCGGTGCAACAGTCAGTTTCGGGTTCAATGATTGGCTGACTACTCTCTCAAGCTATGACTATTAGGTCACGTTCGTGATCATGACTGCAGAGCAATTCTATGCCTACAGTGTAGCCGACCAGTTCGGTCTATCGATGATGCTCAACACAGAGAAATACAAAGTTGCAATACAAGAGTCCGAGGATATCCTTGAGGGCGTCTATGCCGAAAAACCGGATGGATCCGTGGAATGGATCCGCAAGCCATTGAAGGAAGATTCTGCGATCATCGACATTGTGGCCAATGAAATGAACCTGGAAGAACGAGAGAGACTGTTCCGGATAACAATCCAAAAGGCAGTTGACAAGCTTAACTCGAGAAAAAATGATGCCGAGAACAAAAAGAATGCTCTCGAAAAGAAGAGAGTTTCAAAGTGGATTCGCTGGGCTTTGATTTGGATCCATCGACTTCGCTTAGGAAGGCTTTCTAGAAAGATCGAGAAAGTCGAACGTAGCATCGCCTACTTGAAAATTAAGCAGACGGACAAGGAGTATCTTGAGAGCTTGCTGGAAATGATACCCGGGTATATGCCAATCGATTCTTCTGCACTGTATTCGAACCAGGATGACATCGACGACAAGAATGCATAGAGTAAATGGGGTATGCGAAGACGGACCACCCACGAGAAAAAAGGTGCTACAAAGAAAGCAGTTGCAAGAATCACTGTCGGTATTTTCGTGCCCTTAGTAGCCTGGTGAGCTGTTACTCTTAAAGGAGGAGCTGTCTTAGCTATGATTTTTATGATCATTATGCAGTTTCGCGCAGGCTGGCTCCCAGCGCTTCAAGGTTCTCAAGGAGATCCAATTCAGGATTCCAGCAGTTAAGAAACTGCTGGAAAAAGAAACGAGCCTGGTCGATGATAAAGCAAGACTTAAGGAAGGGAGCAAAAAATCCTTCGTTTAGGAACTTGCGAAGAATGCGGCAAGATTATTGATGCCGCTACTTATCCAAAAACAGGAAGAAAAGGACATAGAGTCGCAGTTTGACATCCTGCCATAACTACATCTTACAAAAAACACCCCAAATCATGGGGTGCATTATTAACACAACCATATGCATTAGAGGTTGTTGTCACTCAATATTTGCTTAAGTTGTTTCATCGTCATAACGTATATGATATATTCGTGTCCATCATTAGAAGACAAACACGGAGAACCATCATGGTTCTAAAGTAATGTAAAACCTTTTGATTCGTATATCGATCTAAGTTTGGGAATATCCTTACATTCAAGGTAGACGATTCTTGTTCCAATAATGCTGTTAATTGCTCTAATTGAGATAAATATTTCTCTGAATAGAGCTTCGCTCGGAAAATGCATTGACGAGTTCGAGTTTCTTCCTATTTGTCCAATCAAGATACTGGATACAGCATTTACTTTTTGAGAAGGTAGAGAATCTCCTCCGCGGATTCTTTTTTGTGTAGATTTAGATAGGCCGTC
>JAQVTV010000193.1 GCA_028699855.1 Candidatus Izemoplasmatales bacterium
ATCCAGCGCGTCATTGGGATGATTGAAACTCTTGAACTGTTGCTCGGAAAACAACTCTGCTTTACCAACTTCTGAAGTGAAGGTGTGTCCGAGTTTCATTGCGACTTTCCGTAATTTGTGTTTTCCGCCGATCAAGAGATCTTCCATGCGTTCCAAATCTTCCTTTGTGTAATGCGGATAACGATCCAGAATACGATTGACCGGTTCGTTTTTCTCCAGCATATAGAGCAAGCCCATACGTTCTTTAAAGGGGTTGTCCAGTTTGAGTATCTCGCTGAACTCCTGAAAGAAGTCTTGCGCTTTCTTATAATATGAATCGATGTCGATCCGCTTTTGGTGGTTTTGTTCCTCAAGATCAATCAAGAGATCGATGCTGCGGAACTCGGTTTCTCGTGAAAGCGCGATTTGATTGTAGTAAAAGCGTTTCTGCTTGATGATGATGAACGAAGAAATCGTCAGAATGCTGATGAACGCGACAAGGAAAAAGGCGATGCCGAACTCGGTCTCGGTATTCGACGACTGGAAATTCAGATACTCAGAAAAGTTCACCATGAGCATCAAAGCAGAAAACAATAACAGGAAGTTGTTGATGAACATGACTTTCAAGTCTTGATAAAACGCACTGATCGCGTAAGCGATGAAGAGCACCGTGATCGCCGACGGCGATTGAAACACGAAGATGATGGCAATCGATAAAGCATACACGCCCATCGTCGTGATATATTTGTTCAGTTGGTAAAACTGATAGATATCCTTTCCATAAGCGAGTTGCGCGATGTTGAACATGATGACGATCAAAAACCCGATCAAGAGCGCCAAAGTGTGATACAGCAAAAACCCGCTCACAAGCATGTAGATGAGCGTCAATATCATCATCAAAGTCAAAAGCGCGAGCACGAAGTGGTTTTTCGTGCGCAAATGGCGAATCTCGAGATCTTCGCGGTAATCCTCGATCTCCATAAACATGTGCGTACGTTTCCGATTCAACAAGATTCCCCCCTATAACGGGTTATTTTTGATTTTCGCATAACTTCTCGGATACATCCTAGGAGAAGGTTTCAGTTTTTCAAACACGAGGACGGCATGCTGGAGATCTTCTTGCACGTGGTAGACATCCGCGCGGACGAACCGTCCGCCAAGCGTTGTGGTTCCGTTCGCTGCCTGAATGAGTTCTTCGGCGTATTGCATCGCTTTCATCGCAAGGAACTTTCCGTTCACCCGGACAAAGGGCAAACATAATTCCTGCAACACATTGAGGCGCGCCACAGCGCGTGCGACGACGAGATCAAACCCCTCGCGTTCAAGGAAGTCTTCGACTCTACCGTGGATCAATCGCACATCGTCCAATCGCAGTTCCTGCGTCAGTCTGGTAAGAAAATCGATCTTCTTCCTGGTCGCATCAATCATCGTGACCTTCAGTTCGGGAAAAAATATCTTTAACGGAAGAGCGGGAAATCCCGCTCCCGATCCAACATCGAGCAGCGATTCTTTTTGAGTGATGAGGTATCGCGACAAGGTCAAAGAATCATAAAAATGTTTGGTGTAGACCTCGTCTTTCAATGTGATCGACGTGAGATTCATCTTTTGGTTTTCCGCTACCAAAATCTCATAGTAACGCTCGAGTTTGGCGAGCTTTTCTGTGTCCCTCGGAAGTTGAAGCGCATCGATTTTTTCGATAAATGCATGATTCATATCATCACCATGGTTCATTGTACCATATCTGCCCCTAATTGAGAATTAGCGACTGAGATTTTAGTTTCGAGAACGCAAGTAGATCAGCAAGGTTTGGATATCCGCAGGATTCACACCGCTGATCCTTGAAGCCTGCCCGATCGTCAACGGACGAATGGCTTGAAGCTTGCTTCTGGCCTCAAGGGCTAAATTGGTAATCTTATGATAGTCGATGTCTTCCGGAAGCGCGATGAGTTCTTCTTTTTTCAGTTTTTCGGTCTCGCGAATCGCTTTTTGAATATACCCTTCATATTTCACTTCAATCTCGATCTGCTCATATATTTCCGCCGATTCGGTGAAGTGCTCCGGAAACAACTTTCTCATCGCCTCATGGTCGATGTCGGGACGTTTAAGGACATCTGTAAGCGATGTTTTCGCCTTGATCACTGGAATATCCAAATCTGCAAAGCGGTTGCGAATGGCTTCGGATGGCGTGATAAATGTGGTGCGCAAACGTCGATATTCCGCTTCGATTGCGGCCTTTTTCTTCGTGAATCTCATGTAACGTTCTGTCGGTAACAACCCGATCCTATATCCGTGTTCACTGAGACGCAAATCGGCATTGTCATGGCGCAGCAACAACCGAAACTCCGCGCGCGATGTTAACATGCGATAAGGCTCTTTGGTGCCCTTCGTGACGAGATCATCAATCAGCACGCCGATATATGCCTCGTCTCTTCTCAACACGAAATGGGGACGCCCTTCCAGCAATAAATACGCATTGATTCCCGCCATCAAACCTTGCGCGGCCGCCTCTTCATATCCGCTGGTGCCATTGACTTGACCGGCAAAGAAAAGCCTGTGAATGATTTTCGACTCAAGCGTCGGTTTCAACGATGTCGGATCGATGGCGTCGTATTCAATGGCATAAGCGTATTTAGCGATCCGTGCCTGAGAAAGCCCGGGAAGCGAATGCACCATCAACTCCTGAACCTCATGGGGCATCGACGTCGAAAAGCCCTGGAGATAGACCCGGTCAATCGACGCGCTTTCCGGTTCAATGAAGAGTTGATGCCTTTCTTTGTCGCTGAACTTGACGAGTTTGTCTTCGATCGAAGGACAATATCTCGGCCCCACACCTTCCACAAGCCCGCCGAAGAGCGCAGAACGGCGAATGTTTTCATGAATGATTTGATGTGTCAAGGGGGTGGTGTGAATCAGATGACACGGCCACTCTTCGGGTAACACCCGCAACACATCCGGATCATGACTGAAATGGTGGACGAACCCATCCCCCGGAGAAAGTGTCATCTGCGAAAAATCGACGGAGTCGCGCCAGACTCTGGGCG
>JAQVTV010000194.1 GCA_028699855.1 Candidatus Izemoplasmatales bacterium
AAGGCCCTCACCGTCAAAATCAAATCCGGCCTGAACGACGTCTCGACGCTTTCGCTCAAAGCCAGCCGCTATAACGAGTTGGCCATCCGATATCTTGCCAGCAAAATCCATGTGAAGTGATATACCGTTTTTGAGACATATGCATACGCACATCACCGACAACCACAGTGTTCTGTGGTTGTTTTCTTTTGAATGATATGGGGGTCAACACATCATCATAAATTTTTTTCTTTGCTTTCTGATTTTGGGGTTATACGAAAACGATTTCATGATATAATGGTGACGAAATCACAAAATCAGTAGAGGTGAATCATGAAATTAAATTACAAGAAGATTTTTATGGTCGGTTTGGCATTTTTCTTGATTTCGATGTTTTGGCAAGCCTATGACAACATCATCGCCAAGATGCTGATTGACAAATTTGGTCTCAATCAAACTTGGTCGGGAGTCGTCATGGCATTCGACAACTTCCTCGCATTGTTCTTGTTACCGCTGTTTGGCGGTCTGTCTGACCGGACGAACAGCAAACTCGGACGCAGAACGCCTTACATCATCGTCGGTACGATCATCGCTGCCTTCGCGTTCGTATCCATGTCTTTTGTGGATAATTATCAAACACAAAAGATCCATGACGAAACTTTGATCGTGGTTGATTATCAATCGATTGAAGGACAAACACCCACTCGGGATGATTGGTACACTATCGTTCAGACGATGAAGACCGAACGTGTTTCTGCACTCAATGGAGGCAAAATCACCCAAAAGCAGTATGATTCTTGGGAAACACGCATTCATGATCGGATGATCAGCACACTTGATGCGAACACCGACGGAATCATGTCGGAGTTCGATACCTCAGAAATGAAAGATTACTACTATTCCTACCTAAGCACCCGCGCATGGCAGGTCACATCAAAAGATCCGGGGATATTCGTCATCTTCGTCCTGGTGTTGTTCGTCGCGTTGGTTGCCATGGCCACATTCCGTTCGCCGGCAGTCGCATTGATGCCGGATGTGACCGTCAAACCGCTTCGCAGCAAAGCGAATGCCATCATCAATCTATTGGGAAGTTTGGGCGGTATGGTTGTTTTGGGCCTCTTGATGGCGCTGAAACTCGATAAACTCTCCTATGTGAACTATACTCCGGCATTCATCATCGTCGGCGCATTGATGCTCGTGTTCCTGGGCATTTTCCTCTGGCAGGTCAAAGAACCGAAATTGGTCAAAGAAAAAGAGAAGGATGATATCCGCTACGGTCTCGTTGAAGAAGAAGTGGCCGCAAACGAACCTCAGGAAGCATTGTCCAAGGATAAGCAAAAATCCCTATACCTCATTCTTATATCCGTGTTCTTGTGGTTTATCGGTTATAACGCGGTCACGAGCAAGTTCGCCGATTATTCGCCGAAAATTTTGGAACTGGGTTATACTATGCCACTGCTCGTCGCTTACGGCACAGCCTTGGTCGCTTTCATCCCGATCGGCATCATCGCCACGAAAATCGGCAGAAGAAAAACGATTTTGATCGGCATCTCCATCTTGGCATTTTGTTTTGCCGTTGCCGCCTTCCTGACGCCGAAAGTGGCTTGGTTGATGTATGGTATTTTCGGATTGACCGGTATCGGTTGGGCCACGATCAACGTGAACTCTTACCCGATGGTTGTTGAACTATCGAAAAACTCCAACGTCGGGAAGTATACGGGATATTACTACACATTCTCCATGGCCGCGCAAATCATTACCCCGATTCTATCGGGTATCCTGATGGACGTTTTCAATCGTCGGTGGCTGTTTCCCTATGCGGCAGTCTTCGTCGCGTTGTCATTTGTCACGATGTTTATGGTGAAACACGGTGACGCGCCTGCGCCCAAGAAGGAAACCGCACTCGAGAATTTTGACGTCGACATGGACTAATTTTCAAATCCTTAAAAAAAAGAGCAGGTCATTTCAATTTGATCTGCTCTTTTGGTGTGAAGAACTCGAATACCGCATTATGATACCGCGCTTTCACTTGGTCCAGCTCGGCTTGTGATTTGGCGGCGTAACCGATCACGATAAGTCCCTTTCTTTTGGCGCGATCGAGATACCTGTTCGGCATGTCCCGTAATCCGTAGTTGATGAAATCAGGTTTAGTCAGAATGTTTAACTTGAGTGTCTTCAAGAGGTATTTGGTGATTTTCTTCATGTCCTTTTCTTCGAGGAAGTATTCAGATATTTGTCCGCGCGGGATTTCGGGATGATTCTTTTTGAACCACAAAACGATATTGGGATGAAAGGATTGCGCTGCCCAAAGCCCCGGATAATCCTTCATTTTCTCAATGAGTATCTCTGCCATCTTGATGGCGTTGAAGTGGTGTTTGAGTTCGATCAGAAGCGGGACCTTGCCCCCGACAAGGGCCAATACATCATCGAGTGTGGGGATTTTTTCACGGGTTTTCAAAAGCGATAAATCTTGGATATCCGCATAGTCGACGTCTTTCAACATGCGGGCATCCCCTGTCATTCGCTTGAGATCTTTATCGTGGAAGACGATGACGGTGTCATCTTTGAGAATGTTGATGTCAAGTTCGATGGGATAGCCTTGATTCATGGCCGCTTCGAAGGCGGCCAGAGAATTCTCGGGCGTGGTCTTGTCTTCGGAGTGCAATCCCCGATGGGCGATGGGTGTGGTTTTGATCCATTCGATATTTTTCATGTCAGTCCTCCTATATCCGGTTGATTCATGGTTTATTATATCACTTCTTCATGGGTTTTCGATGATATATCCAACGAAAAAAGGTGCGAAATATGCTATAATCTTGGATGAAGGGAAGTGGATCATGTGAAAGATTTCCATTTTTGGAGTCCGACAGAGTTTGTCTTTGGCCGTAACAGCGAGGCCCGCGTCGGAGAGATGCTGAAACGATATGACGCTAAAAACGTATTGATTCATTACGGCGGAGGGTCGGTCGTTCGCAGCGGCTTGTTCGATGCCATCATCACACAACTGGATCTTGAAGGAATAAGCTATGTGGT
>JAQVTV010000195.1 GCA_028699855.1 Candidatus Izemoplasmatales bacterium
ATATTCTTTGGGCGATAGCATATTCTTGGGCTCGGGAGTGAGCGCTGAAGTTGTGGGTAAGTATCACTCTGCCAATATTCAGTCTTTGATCATAGACAATGCCGATTATGTGGAAATTGCAACGCGGATGCTAATCCAAACCTATGGATCTTACGCGTCCAGCGAATCGAATGTCTCATTGTTTTTCCATACGAACGACATCTCTCAAGCCATCGCGGATATTACTAATCTCGGATTTTCCGCGACGGACTCATATCAAAACGCAAGAGCGATCTATCAAATCTCTCTCAACGCGGAAATCGCGCAAAAACTTCGTGTCATCTTAATCTCGCTTTTGGCTTCGATCATTTATCTTGTCTTTACGATGCGTTCGAGTATGTTGGGGCGAATCAAAGAGGTTGGGATTTATCGTTCGATTGGGGCAACCAAGCGGGATGTGTACAAGATATTCGTTTCAGAAATCCTTTCATTTACGACCATTGGTTCGATGACGGGATATCTGGCGATGACGTTTATCATTATTCAATTCCAGAAATTGAATCCATTAGCCGTCAATGAGTTTTATTTCCCGTTGCATATCTTTATTGCGGGAATCATCGGAATATACTGTCTCAACGTAGTGTTCGGCATGCTTCCGGTCTACGGCTTACTTCGGAAAACACCTTCAGAGATCAACGCAAAATACGATATTTAAACGGGTATCGCATCCTGAAGGATGACAAGAAAAAATCCTTGACTTCCGCTATGGCTCTAGTGTATAATATCTCAGCGTGTGTATTTCGCACGCGAGCGTGGGAGGACAATAGTCCCATGACCACATCACGAAAAAAATGGAGGTGTATTTCGTGGCTAAAGAAATCAAGACTGTCGTAAAATTGCAAATCCCCGGAGGAAAAGCGACACCAGCTCCGCCGATCGGACCCGCTCTTGGACAGGCAAGCGTCAACATTCAGCAATTCTGTGTTCAATTCAATGAAAGAACCAAAGATCAAGTCGGAAGCATTATTCCGGTCGTGATCACCGTGTATGAAGACCGTTCATTTGTTTTCATCACCAAAACGCCGCCCGCAAGCGATCTTCTCAAAAAGGCGTGCAAAATCCAAAAAGGCTCCGGCAATTCCAAGAAGGATACGGTCGCAACCATCACGCGTGCGCAACTTCGGGAAATTGCGACTGTCAAAATGCCGGACTTGAATGCGAACGATGTCGAAGCCGCTTCACGCATCATCGAGGGCTCCGCAAGAAACATGGGAATTGTCGTAGTTGACTAATACTATTGGTTAGTATGAAAAACTATATATGGGAGGACATTTCCGCTAAAACCAGATATAGGAGGATATAACAGTGGCAAAAAAAGGTAAAAAATTTATCGAAGCCTCTTCAAAAGTTGAAAAAGGCAAAAAATATCCCGTTCTTGAAGGGGTCGAACTTGTCAAAAAGATCGCATTTGAAAAGTTTGATGCTTCCGTAGAACTCGCACTCAATCTTAACCTTGATCCGCGCAAAGCCGAGCAAAACCTTAGAGGCGCTCTGGTATTGCCCCACGGAACAGGTAAAGAAAAACGCGTCTTGGTCTTCGCTCGCGGTGAAAAGGCGAAAGAAGCGCAAGAGGCAGGAGCCGATTTCGTCGGTGACGAAGACATGGTCGCTAAAATCCAGGAAGGTTGGTTTGAATTCGATGTAGTCATCGCCACTCCGGATATGATGGCGACACTTGGAAAGATCGGTCGTTTACTCGGACCCAAAGGCCTGATGCCGAACCCGAAAACCGGTACGGTGACGCAAGATGTCGCTAAGGCCGTTTCTGAATCCAAAGGTGGAAAAATCACTTATCGCGTCGATAAAAACGGAAACATCCAGACTTTGGTCGGCAAAGTATCATTCGCGCCTGAGAATCTTGTCGAAAACATCAAAACGGTGATCGATGTGATTTCCAAAGCGAAACCTTCAACGGTCAAGGGCGTCTATATGAAGAATGTTGCGATTTCTTCCACCATGGGCCCCGGCGTTGACATTGAAGTCTAAAGAACTGACATCCTGAATCCAGATCGAAGACAGTAGGGGCAAAACGCTTAATCATCCTACCGAGACAAGAAACAAAGACACGAAACGTGTTTTGGCCTCTTTTCTCGCGGAAAGAGGCTTTTTTATTACCCATGACATAAGAAGGAGGTTTTCACATGTCGAGAGAAACAGTCATCCAGGCCAAAGAACAATCGGTCGATGAAGTGACCCAAAAGATGCAGAAGGCTAAAGCGGTTGTTTTAGCTGAATATCGCGGATTAACGGTCGAAAAAACGGAAATGCTGCGACGGCTCTTGCGTAAAGAAGGCTGTGAAATGAATGTAATCAAAAACAACATTTCGCGTCGCGCCGCACAGAAAGCGGGTTATCAAGCCCTTGACACAGATCTCAAGGGACCCAATGGCGTCGTTTTTGCGTATGATGATGCGATTATTGCCGCGAAAGTGCTTCATGAATTTGCACGCAAAAACCCGAAACTCATCGTCAAGTCCGGTGTGGTTGACGGCGATTTCTACAATCCCGCCGAAATCAAGACGATCGCAACCTTGCCGCCAAGGGATACACTATTGGCAATGCTTGCAACACAGCTCTACGCACCACTGAGAGACTTGGCCATCGGCCTTGATCTCATCACAAAAAAAGAATAATCGAAAAGGAGAAATTAATCATGGCTAAAATTAGCGCAGAAGAATTTATTGCTTCACTAAAAGAAATGACCATTCTCGAAATCAAGGCATTGATCGATGCGATGAAAGAAGAGTTTGGAATTGATCCATCAGCTGTATCGGCTGCACCGGTTCAACAAGTCGTCGAAGAAGAAGAACAAGGACCGAAAGAGTACGATGTGGTTTTGACCAGCTGCGGTCAAAGCAAAGTTGCGGTCATCAAGGTTGTCCGCGAGATCACCGGACTTGGTTTGATCGAAGCGAAGAAACTTGTCGACGAAGCACCGAAGG
>JAQVTV010000018.1 GCA_028699855.1 Candidatus Izemoplasmatales bacterium
TGGATGCGTCGATGAGCCATTCGGATCTGAGCCTGATGAAGATCGCCGACGTCCTCGGAAATCGACCAATCCATATTCACGTGGCAGAGAGCCGGATGGATCAAGATGATGCCAAGATGAAATATCAGATGTCGGTCATCGAGAGACTCAACCATTTCGATTTGATCCAACCCGATTCTATCCTGGTCCATGGGGTGCATCTGAGCGACAAGGAGTTGGACATCATCCGCGAGAAAAAGGCCGTCATTGCCCTGAACGTCTCGTCCAATATGAACAACGGTGTCGGCTTGCCCGATTATGCACGCATGAAAGCAAGGGGCATACCGGTGATTATCGGCAACGATGGACTCCAGCCTGCCATCGCGCAGGAGTACCAAAATCTGGTGTTCGCGATGCATCATCTTAAAAGCGATCCCTGCGCCTTCGGTTTGAATGATCTTCAAGAAATCATCGAAGAAACGTATCGTTATGCCCAGCGAAGATTGCAGGTGCCCTTAGGCAGAATCGAGGCAGGCTATATGGCGGACTTCATCGTCATACCCTATGAGCCTCCGACACCGATGCAACTCGATAATGCGCTCGGACATGTCTTTTACGGACTCTTTCATCGCTTCACACCTCGAGATGTGTACATCCAAGGGCGAAAGATCGTCGATCAATATGACGTTTCTGATCGGTTGAAACACGCATATGTGAATGCCCGGGCGGAAGCCGAGAGGTTATGGCAACGTATAGAGGAGGAACAATCATGAGTTTGAAGACCCAATTCGATGGCATGGTGTTCGAAAACCCGTTGATGCCTGCGGCGGGACCCCTGAATGGAGATCTCGAAAAACTGCTCTTTTTGCATCATGCGGGCGTCGGTGGCATGGTCACGAAGACGATTTCCACCCAAGAACCCCATATTCCCAAGCCATGTATTTATGCGGAGAAGGACCGGGTCATGAACTCCGAATTGTGGAGTGAACATAGCTATGAACGATGGATCGACACGTTTCTTCCGGGATATATGGCAGTCAAGGATAGGCCTTTGATCATATCGGTCGGTTACTCGGATCAAGATATGGAATGTCTGATCCCGAAACTCGAGCCATTCGCGGATGCCTTTGAGGTCTCGACGCACTATGTGGGAACTGATCTCAAGAAAATCGCTCATACCGTTAAAACCATACGAAAACTGACCTCGAAACCCTTGTACATGAAAATCAGCCCGCATATTCCTTCACCAGAAGCTTTCGCCAAGGAAGTCTATGAAGCCGGGGCCAGCGGAATCGTGGCCATCAACTCTGTGGGTCCGACCATGAAGATCGATATCCCCAAGCGCAAGGCCATCTATGGCAATGACCAGGGTTTTGTCTGGACCAGTGGCCCCATCATCAAACCGATCGCGCTTGCCATCGTCAAAAAAATCAAATCAGCCGTGCCCCAGATGACAGTCATCGGTGTCGGTGGCATTCAATCCGCAGATGACGTGATCGAATTTCTCCTTGCCGGTGCGAGCGGTGTCCAAATGTTGTCGTCTGCGTTGATCAAAGGCAAACAACTCTATCAACAAGTGATTTCCGATTTGCCTGAAGCACTCAAAAAGCATCAATTCACAAGTGTCGAAGCCGTCATCCGAACGCATCTTGAGCATTCTGTCAAATACGAGGCGGGATTGCCCAAATTGATAGAATCGCGGTGCATCCGCTGTGGTTTGTGTGAGAAGGTGTGTCCGTACTTCGCGATTGAAGATCCCGGAGTCATCACCTTCATCGACGACAAATGCTTCCGCTGTGGACTCTGCGTCTCCCGATGTCCGACGCAGGCCATCGAGATGGATATATGAAATTCCAACCAGACATTGGCACGCCGATTCCTAGGGTCGATGCCAAGGAAAAGATCAGCGGAGCCGCAGCCTATATCAACGATATCGATATGCCTGGCATGCTTTATGCGAAGACGTTGCGATCGAAGATGGCTCATGGGAAAATCATCAAACGGCACTATCCGACGTTGCCGGAAGGCTACGCCATTATCGACTATCGTCATATCCCTGGAACGAACATCGTCAAAGCCATCTATGAAGACTGGCAGATTTTTCCGGTGGATGAGGTGCGCTATATCGGCGAACCGATTCTCTTGGTTGTCGGCGAAAATAAAGATGTGATCATCGATATCCTCGAGGCCATTGAGATCACCTATGAGGAGATGGAACCTCAGTTCGAATGGATCGACTCGGTCATCCATTACCACTACGAAAAAAAGCATGGATCGCGGCCCTTTGCGGATGCCAACCGCATCATCGAACATACCTATGAGACGGGATATCAAGAACAGGCCTATATCGAGCCTCAAGGCATGATCGGTTATCTCGATCAAGACAAGATGACATTGATCGGTTCGATTCAATGCCCGTATTATGTGAAAAATGCCGTTCTAATGGCTTTGGGATGGGAAAATGAACGCGTTCGCGTCATCCAAGCCCATGTCGGAGGGGCTTTTGGCGGCAAGGAGGAGTATCCTTCCTTAATCGCCTGTCAGCTCGCAATGGCGGTCATCCAAGTGAACAAGCCGGTCAAGCTCATCTTTGAACGCGAAGAAGACATCATCGCGTCGACGAAGAGACACCCAGCTCAGATCGCGATGAAAGCAGCGATCGATTCCGAAGGACACATCATGGCGCTCAAAGTGCACGTGGGCATTGACGCCGGTGCCGTCATCGGGTTGTCCGGAGTGGTTTTGTCCCGCGCGATGATTGCGGCGACAGGCGCGTATACGATCGAGAATCTCGACGTGACAGGAGATGTCTACCGGACCCATAGTGTGCCCACCGGAGCGTTCCGCGGTTTCGGCGCACCGCAAATGATGTTCGCCATCGAAATGTTCATGGAACATATCGCTCGGAATTTGGGAAAAGAACCTTTGGCATATCGCATGGCGTATGTGGCAAAACAATACGATTTGACCGCGACGAGCGGAACGTTTCGTGACCCGATACTGATGCAGAAAATGATTGAAGAAGCGATGAAACGCAGTCGATATGAGGAAAAAGCCCTTCAATATCAAAATCTGCATCGATATCAAGGAATCGGGATGAGTTTCTTTCTTCACGGTTGCGGTTTCACAGGCAGTGGCGAAGCCACGACGATCAAGGCCAAGGTGCGCTTGCGTCGTGAAGCATCCGGAGTCGTCCATATTCTCATCGCTGCGGTCGATATGGGTCAAGGCGTACGAACCGCGATGCGGAAGTTGGTCGCACATATGCTCGAAGTGCCGATCGACCAGGTGATCTATGACTTGCCTGATACGGATTGTGTGCCTGATTCGGGACCCACTGTCGCTTCGCGTACGATGATGATCGTTGGAGGTCTCGTCGCCCGAGCGGCGCAACGTCTCGGGATGGAGCCGCAAATAGCGGTTGAAATTGAAGAAACATACCATCAACCCAGCGAGATCCAATGGGATGAGGCACGGATGCAAGGCGATGCTTACCCGGCCTATTCCTGGGGTGTCAATGTGGTCGAGGTCGCTGTGGATCCGGTGACCGGAGAGGTCAGCGTGGTCGGGGCGTGGAGCGTCTATGATGTCGGCAAGGCCATCGATACCTTGATGGTCCGTGGTCAAGCCGATGGCGGGTTGGCTCAAGGTATCGCCTATGGCTACCTTGAAGTCATGCGCCATCACCAAGGAAAGATCCAGCAAAGAAATTTGACAGACTATATCATCCCTACGGCGGCAGATATGCCACCGATGGAAACCTATCTTTTCGACAACCCCTATGCCTATGGGCCATATGGGGCGAAAGGTGTCGGCGAACTCACCCTTGTGGGCGGAGCTCCGGCGATTGCCAAAGCGATCGAGATGGCGATCAAACGTCAAATCACAAAAATTCCGGTGACACCGGAGATGATCATGGAGTTGATGACACATGGCGAAGATTGAATGGATGCTGAACGGAACACCGATATCCTCTGACATCGATCTCTCGATGCGTCTTTTGGACTATCTTCGCGATCACCAGCACCTCAAAGGACCCAAAGAGGGATGCGGCGAGGGAGAATGTGGCGCGTGTGCGGTACTCATCGACCACCAGATCGCCAATTCATGCCTTGTTCCGATGGCGAATGTCGCAGGTCATGAAGTGGTGACGATTGAAGGATTTGCGAAGACAAAACGCTATCAGATCATCGCACAGGCGTTCATCGATTGCGGTGCGGTTCAGTGCGGGTTTTGCACACCGGGTATGATTATCGCGACTGAGAGTCTTCTCCATCATCAACCTCAGCCCACCATCTCCGAAATCAAGGTCGCCTTATCGGGAAACCTATGTCGCTGCACCGGCTATAACATGATCATCGAAGCGATCACTTTGGCGGCGAAACGGGGTCGAGGCGAATGGTAGAAGCGCGAATTCCTCATAGCCTCCAAGAGGCTTTGATCTTGATGTCTCAGGCGACGTATACGATTGTGAATGGAGCGACCGATCTCTTGGTCCAGAAACGTTCATGGTCGGGGACCATACCCAAGTTTTCTCAGCCCCCCTTGTATATTCGCGGATTGAAGGAACTCGATTATATCTGTGAACGATCGGGAATGTTGGAAATCGGTGCGACAACATCGCTCGAAACCATCCTTCATCATCCCAAAACACCAAAGATTCTGCAACACATCATCCTCACGATGGCATCTCCGGCCATCAGACATCAGGCCACGCTTTCGGGAAACATCCAAAACGCATCGCCAGCCGGGGATTCCTTGGTAGGACTCTATCTCCTCGATGCTTCGATCGTGCTGCATAATCGCCATCATGAACGCGTGATTTCCATCCAAGATTTCATCGTTGATGTCCGGAAAACCATGCGGGAAGCGGATGAACTCATCACCAAGGTCGTGTTGCCGATCGATAAGTTCTCGCAATGCGCTTACACCAAAGTCGGGCCGAGAAAAACCGATGCGATCGCAAAAGTCGCTTTCGGTGGACTGATCGATATCGAGAATGACCGGATCCGCGATATCCGCATCGCTTTTGGAGCGGTATATAAGACGGTCTTGCGTTCCCGCAAGATTGAAGAATCGCTGATGGGTAAAGACCGATCGGCTGTACCTGAAATGAAACACGTGCTGCTTGAAGGCTATGCATCCCTGATCCAACCCATCGACGATCAACGATCGAATCGGTGGTATCGCAAAACGACCGCTTTGAATTTGTTGGAAGCTTTTCTTGATTCGATTTCTCGATAAGGGGGATTTATGGACAAAGACAAACTTCGCCGTATCGCTCTAGGAGAAACGTCCGCCAAACTGGTTTTGAAAAATGCCCGGATCATCAACGTCTTCTCCGGAACGATCGAGACGGCGGATATTGCGATCGAAGACGGAATTATCGCAGGCATTGGCAGTTATGAAGGTATAAAAGAGATCGATGTGTGCTTTTCGTATGTCGCTCCTGGATTCATGGACGGTCATGTGCATATTGAATCCTCGATGATGACGCCGGGCCATTTCGCCCGTCTCGTGATGCCTTTCGGCACGACAACTGTCATCGCAGATCCCCATGAAATCGCCAATGTCTGCGGTTTATCAGGCATCCAGTATATGATTGATTCTGCACAACACGTACCACTCGATGTGAAAATCATGATTCCTTCTTGTGTCCCTTCCACTCCGTTTGAAACCGCGGGAGCCAAGATTCTTTCAAGCGACATCGAGAAGATCAAAGACGATCCCGCGATTCTCGGTTTGGGTGAAATGATGGACTACCCGGGTGTCATCCACGGGGATAGGGAAGTATATCGAAAAATCGCATCCGTCGGCATGATGCCAATCGATGGACATGCCCCGAGGCTCACCGATAAAGAACTGAATGCTTATGTCCTGGCAGGCATGGAAACCGACCACGAAGCCACAACCGCTTCGGAGTTGGAAGAAAAAGTGAAGCGCGGTATGTACGTGCACTTGCGCGAGGGTTCGCAGACGAAAAATGTCCGAGACTTGCTCGGCGGGATTACACATGAGAATCATTCCCGGCTCCTGTTTTGCACAGATGACAAACAGCCAGAAGACATCATCAGTCATGGACACATCAGCGCCAACATCAATCTCGCCATCGCTGAGGGCATCGATCCCATTGATGCGATCAAAATGGCGACGATCAATATCGCCCAGTGTTATCGCTTGCGCCATATCGGCGCGATCGCTCCGGGATATCATGCCGACTTGGTCGTGTTTGATGACCTGCATCAGATTCACCCGCATCTGGTGTTTAAAAACGGCGTCATCGTCGCGAAAGACGGAGTTGCTTTGTTTCAACCCCCACCCGAATCAACTCATCCGCTTGGCCAATCCGTGCGCTTCAACCCGGAAGCCATTGATTTCCGCATTCGCGTGACTTCCAACCACGTCTATGCCATCGAACTTGAGAAAAACAACGTGACGACGAAAAAAACACCCATCATGATTCGGACTCAATCGGGGTATTATATCCAAGATCCTGCGAGCGACATCTTGAAATTGGCAGTCGTCGAACGGCATCAATCAAGTGGCAGAGTCGGGTTGGGTTTTGTCAAAGGCTATGGTTTGAAAAAGGGAGCGATCGCCATGACGATTGCGCATGATTCCCATAATTTGATCATCATCGGCGACAATGATGATGACATGCGTCTTTCTGCCAAAAGAATCAAAGAGATTGGTGGCGGGATCGTACTGGCACATGATGGTCATGTGTTGCATCAACTGCCCCTGGAAGTCGGTGGATTGATGACTTCAACGAAAGTGGAATCATTGATTTTTCAACTCGACCACATGAAAAAAATGGCACGGAAACTGGGCGTGAACGAGGCGATTGACGATCCTCTGCTACAACTCGCGTTTTTGTCCTTGCCGGTCATACCGTCCTTGAAACTGACCGACCACGGTCTGTTCGATGTGGACCAGTTTCGAATTATCCCGCTTGAAGTGGAGGCGAAGTGATGAATCACGTCATAGGCTATCAATGCACGACGTGCCGGAGAATCTATCCTCGCGACGTCGCCTTTCTCACCTGTCCCGAATGTGGGATTGAGGGGATTCTTGACGTTCTGTATGATTATGATCGGATTGCATCCCACATATCCAAAGAACGCTTGCGTCATGATCCCACCCCTTCGATTTGGCGATATCTGCCGCTGTTGCCGATAGAAGGAACCATGATCGAAGATACGCTCCGCGTCGGGATGACGCCATTGTATCAGGCACGTAGGTTTCAGGAACATACTGGGGTACACCATCTCTATATCAAAGACGATGGCGTGAATCCCACCATGAGTTTGAAGGACCGGGCATCGGTGCTCGCGGTCATGGATGCGCGGGAACGCGGTCATGACACCCTATGTTGCTCATCAACAGGCAATGCGGCTTCAAGCCTCGCGGGCAACGCGGCGCGTTGCCGATGTCAAAGTGTGATCTTCGTTCCCAAGCGTGCGCCCATGGGCAAACTGGCGCAACTCATCTACTTTGGCGCAATCCTCGTTCGTGTCGACGGAGACTACCATGACGCTTTCAGTCTGTCTCAACAAGCGATCGAGCGATACGGATGGTACAACCGGAATGCTGCAATCAATCCCGTCATGGTGGAGGGAAAGAAAACCGTCGCTTTTGAAATCGTCGAACAGATGCAATTTATCGCGCCCGATTATGTGTATGTTTCTGTCGGAGATGGCTGCACGATCGCTGGGGTATACAAAGGTTTCCGGGAAAGCCATCGACTCGGACTGATTGAGAAGATACCCAAGTTGATCGGTGTCCAGAGCAGCGGCTGTGATCCATTCGTACGTGCGTGGAAAGAAGGAAAGCCGCTTCAGGCACAGCCGGAGCTGACACTCGCTGATTCCATCGCCGTGGGTGTTCCTCGCAATCCGCAAAAAGCCATGGATGCCGTCAAGGCATCATCGGGTCGTTGGGTCAGCGTCAGCGATGCGCTCATCCTCGAAGCAATGCGCCGTCTAGGACAAGATGAAGGGATCTTCGTGGAACCTGCCGCAGCGGCAGCCTTCGCCGGAGCCATGCTTCATCAATCCATTCCGGGAGCGACGCCAGAAGACACAGTGGTGGTCATCGCGACAGGGAATGGTCTCAAAGATACGAAAACGGCTTTGAATGCCGTGGCAGAGCCACATATGATTAAAAATAATTTGTCTGATTTCATCGCATTCTATCACAATGAAACTCAAAGGAGAAAACATGATTAAGATTCCTTATGGCCCCACCTACGATGAAATGCTCCACCCTGAAACGATCGACCCCCGCACAAGAGCGGAAGCGCTTCAAGCAAAAGCAGAAGAACTCGATCCGATCAACCTCTTCAACATCACTTGGAAAGATGAAGACAATCAAGTGTTGAAAATCGTATTACCCAAAGCGCTGACCGGAGTCGATGCGAACATCATCGTGCTGACCGGCAAGTATTTTCCTTCCGGATCTCATAAAGTCGGTCCTGCCTATGCCACCCTCATCGAGGGCTGTGTGGATGATACGATCATTCCGGGCAAACATACGATTTTGGGACCGTCGACGGGAAATTTCGGTATCGGTGTGGCATATATATGCAATCTGATGAAATATGATTCCATCGTCATCATGCCCGATAACATGTCCAAGGAACGCTATGACCGCATCGAGCGCTATGGGGCGAAACTGGATTTGACTCCCGGAACAGAGTCGGACGTCATACTCACACTTGAACGCACGTTCAAACTCAAAGAGAATCCGAAAAACCGTTCGCTTGCGCAGTTCGAACTTATGCCCAACTATCGTTTCCATCGGCATGTGACAGGTTATAGCGCGATCGAAGCCGTTCAAGGCATCGGCAATTCTCGCATCGCGTGTTTTTGTTCGGCACCGGGTTCAGCCGGTACTCTGGCTGCAGGCGACCAGATCAAGAAGGTGTTTCCCGAAGCCAAAGTCGTCGCGCTCGAACCCTATGAGTGCTCAACTTTGATGAACGGCGGCAGAGGCCAGCACCGCATCGAAGGCATCGGTGACAAGATGTGCACGTTGATCCACAATGTGTTGAATACGGACTTCATTGCATTGATCAAGGATGATGACTGCGTCAAGGGACTGAAACTCATTCATGACGGCACGGATATTCTCATCGAACATGGGGTTGACCCGGCAACTGCCAAAGCGATGACGGAGCTGTTCGGTGTCTCCTCGATTTGCAATATCATCGGCGCGATCAAGATGGCGAAGTATCTCCGTTTGGGACCAGACGACAACATCGTCACGATCGCTACAGATGGCTATGATCGCTATGATTCGGTCATCAGAAATCTCGAACAGCGTTATCTTGAAACCGAAGACTTCGTTTTACGACGCTGGTTCACCGATGTGTTCCGCAAAAACGGTGTGGAAGATATCGCGGATTATCGCTCATCAGCCCAAAAGGACAAGTTGTTTTTACAAAAAGAACGCGATTGGTTGAAATTCGGTTATGCCCAGGAATATCTCGATGAAATGAAGTCGCCGGCATTTTGGGATCATGAATACGAAAAAGTGCATGCATATGATCAAAAGATCATTGCCCGAAGGAGTCGTGAAGAATAATGAAAGCGAAGATTCGCGAACTGGCGCAAAAATATCTGCCGGAAATGACGGCATTTTTGCGCGACATGATTCGCATTCCTTCGGAATCTTGTCAGGAAGAAGGCGTCATCAAGCGCATCCAGGCGGAAATGGAAAAGGTCGGTATTGATGAAGTCACGATCGATCCCATGGGCAACATCATCGGCAGAATCGGCTCAGGCCGACATCTGATCGCTATGGATGCCCATATCGACACGGTCGGCATCGGCGAACGCGATCATTGGCACGTCGACCCTTATGTGGGAAAAGAAGATGAAACGACCATTTTTGGGCGCGGTGCATCCGATCAAGAAGGCGGTATGGCTTCCATGGTCTACGCCGGAAAAATCATCAAGGATCTGCATCTGGAGGATGATTATACTTTGTGGGTCACCGGTACCGTTCAAGAAGAGGATTGTGATGGCTTGTGCTGGCAATACATCATTGAAGAAGATCGTCTTCGCCCTGAGTTTGTGGTGATTACCGAGCCGACCTCATGTCGCATCTATCGTGGACATCGCGGTAGAATGGAGATCAAAGTGACAACATCCGGAACGAGTTGTCATGGCAGTGCTCCCGAGAGAGGTGAGAACGCGATTTTCAAAATGGCCCCGATTCTTCAAGAACTGGAAAGTTTGAATGACCGGTTGATCACGGATGCCTTTCTGGGAAAAGGAACCTTGACAGTCAGCGAGATCTTTTCGGGTTCGCCCTCACGTTGTGCCGTAGCGGATCAATGCTGGATTTCGATTGATCGAAGACTCACCGATGGCGAAACCTATCTGTCCGCCATCGCGGAAATCGAAGCGCTTCCGTCTGTCCAAAAAGCGAATGCCAAAGTGGAACTCTATGATTACGCCCGTCCATCATGGACGGGGCTCGTCTACCCGTCTCAAGCGTACTTTCCGACATGGGCGCTACCGGAGTCGCACCCCGTATGTCAAACCTTGATCGATAGTTATAAGGAGTTGTTTGAAAAAGAGCCCGTCGTCGACAAGTGGACTTTTTCAACGAACGCGGTATCGATCATGGGGCGATACGGGATTCCTTGTATCGGATTCGGACCGGGACATGAAGACCAAGCCCATGCACCCAACGAGCGGACATGGAAAGCGGAACTTGTCGAGGCTGCGGCCATGTACGCGCTCATTCCCACGCAATATCTAAAATCGATCCACGAATCCAACAAAGGAGAAAAATCATGAAACCCCTCTTTAAAGGAAAACACTTCATCACACTTGAAGACTGGAAGAAATCCGAGATCGATGTGTTGCTCGAAACCGCCAAACAATTGAAACATGATTTTCTTCACAATCAACCCACTGCCTATTTGACAAACAAAGTGGCATTCCTCATGTTTTTTGAGCAGTCCACCCGCACCCGCAATTCGATGGAAGCGGGTATCGCACAACTGGGCGGGACCGGCATTTTTCTCGACACTTCGAAGATGCAGATTGCTCATGGAGAGAGTGCGAAAGACACTGCCAAGATATTGTCAAGTTACGGACACGGCATCGCCTGTCGCAATTGTTTCTGGGAAGTAGGTAACAAGTACTTGCGCGAAATGGCGGAAAACGCATCCGTTCCGATCATGAACTTGCAATGTGATCTCTATCATCCGATGCAAGGATTGGCAGATTTGATGACGATACAAGAAGTCTGGCCCGATACCAGACGTCTGAAAGTATCGATCATCTGGGCCTACGCGACAACGCACAAAAAACCCATCAGTGTGCCACTGACGCAAATCCTCTTGTTTCCAAGATATGGGATGGATGTGACGATCGCCTATCCCGAGGGTTATGACCTTCCCGAGTGGGCATTTCAGAAAGCGCGTCAAAACGCGCTTGAGAACGGTGGTAGTTTGACCATCACCCACGATCAGGAAGCGGCATATCGCGATGCCGATGTCGTCATCCCCAAAAACTGGGGAAGTTGGGTCAACAATCCTTCCAGCGATGTGATCGATGAGTTGCTGGAGCGAGGAAAAACCTGGAAGTGCACCACCCAACGGATGGCCCTTGCAAAACCGGGTGTGAAATATATGCATGCGCTTCCGGCGGATCGAGGTAACGAAGTAGAAGATGCCGTCATCGACGGACCCCATTCCATCATTTATCAGGAGGCTGAAAATCGCTTGCACACCGCCAAGGCGGTCATGGCACTGACCATGGGAGACAAATAAATCAGAATCGAGGTGGATTATGAGAGTATTTTTTGCATTCTTACCGGACGACAAGACAAAGGCAAGACTCCTGAGTTTGTCAAAAAGCATTCGCGCAAACGCCATAGGAGGCAATTTCACGTCGCTTGATAACTTTCATGTGACGCTGGTTTTCGTCGGCGACGTCGAGCAAGCTTCTTTGGGTGGATTGATCAGCGTGGTGGAGCAGTGTGA
>JAQVTV010000196.1 GCA_028699855.1 Candidatus Izemoplasmatales bacterium
GATCATGACCGCGGGATATAAGGTCCTTCAGCGTCGCATCAAGCTTGGGTAAACCTTGACTGCTGTCTACCTATTACTATTATCATAATTCTATCCTTTCTATTATCGCTTGTGAGTTATCAGAAAACAGATTCACCGCATCATCTTCAACAACAAAAAAGAGAACCGTTGGCTTGTCGGTGCCAATGAATTCTCTTTTTTGTTTGTTCAAAACCCACATGATCATCGATCATGCATAATGTTACTTCTCGGCTTCGGGAATCAAAACATAGATGCTTTCGACCGTGTCTTTCTTCAAACGTCGAAAGACGACGAGATAGAAAAGTGTCACAGCCAACGCCAAGATCACCGTAATCACAATCGTGATCGCATCAAAACGGTCCACGACCGTTCCCATGCGAAACATCACCGAACCGCAAAAATTATAGAGTGCATGTAAAATCATCGGAAACGCCAAATTTCGCGTCGCGAGATACACCACCGCCCACAGACACCCCATCAAAAATGAGTACCCGACCTGAAGCAATGTATCGGGAAAGGATGTTCCCGCGAACAGATTTAACAGATGCACCAAACCAAAAATCGCAGATGATACCAAGATAGCCGCAAAATGCCCCGCTCGGTCTTTTGGAAAATGTTGCATGAGCACAACCAAAATCACACCGCGAAACAGAATTTCTTCCATCAATCCGATCGAACCGCATTCGATCGCATACAGCCAAACTCCGTGCACCGGTTGCGTGATCGTAGCCCGCTGTGCCAGATAAGCGCTAATCGGAAAATTGTTGATGGCGATGATCAGCCCGGGAATCATGACTATGGATACACCCACCCAAGACAATAACGGCTTTTGAAACAGGCGAAAGCCCAGATAGGTGAGCAAGACAACGAAGACGTTCGCCACACCTATGCGGATCGACGTATCTCGGATGATTTCTTGAGCCAAATCATCGGTGAAGAGAAAGAATCCCATCCACTGGAGAACCCCCATCGACAGCAACGAAAATAACACGAACAGGCTGTTGAATGTCCGATGCTTCTTCAAGTTCGCCATCACGGTTCCTCCTATACTTGTGACATACAATTCACAATAGCGATTGCTCATCATGTATCAAAAATAGCATATCATCAACCTCAGATAAAAAGAAGCGTTTCTTCGAGAAATCTGAGGGAATCCGCACAGTAAATAAAAATAGGTATCATTCATATCTCAAACAATACCTATTTTTGTGTGGTCAAATCACATCACTCACCCTATCAGGCAAGCGGTTATTCTGCAGTTTGTTTTTTCTTGCGCGCGCGGATAATCAACAGTGTCCCCGAAACAAGTATCGCACCGGTGATCGAGCTCTCGACGATAATCATCGTGACTGTCCAACGTGGAAGCAAGTAATGGATGGTTGCGTCCGCACCCAACCCATTCATTGCATTGCTGTTGGCTACCGTATACAAAATATTCTTGGATGCCTGGCGCATCAACGAGATTTGCGTGCTGGTCAACGCTTCAGTCGATGTGGTCGGGCGTTTATCTTGAATCAGATTCAAATCCCCGCCAGCGCGGATCATCTGATCGGCAGGCATATGATTGTATACGTTGTAATCGGTAATGACCATGCCTTCAAAGCCCCATTCATGGCGCAACACTTCCGTCAATAATTCATAACTGCCACCGGCCCATACTGTTCCCAAACGATTGAACGAGGACATAACGGCTGTGGTTTGCCCTTCTTTCACGGCAATCTCAAACGGCTTAAGATAGATTTCGCGCATCGTTTGTTCATCCAGCCACGTCAACAGCCCGTTGGAGTCGCGGTCTGTTTCCTGATCATTGACAGCGAAATGCTTGATATAGGTATACACGCCCTTTTCTTTTGCGCCAATAATAACTTTTGCGGCCATTTTCCCTGACAGGAAGCCATCTTCGCTATAATACTCCCAGTTTCTCCCTGAGAAAGGTGAACGGTGGATATTGACCGCCGGCGCATACCACCCGGAATAAGGTGCTTGGTCCCCACGATCATTACCCCATATGCCTTCGTTTCCAATCATTTTCCCTTGCTCATACGCCAACTCACTGTTCCAAGTCGCTGCGACAAGTGCGGGGCTGGCATAAAAGCATGTGTCATATACCGTCGCCTCGCCGATTTCCATGAAATTCGTGAAACCGACAGGCCCATCGGGATCGGTCGTGCGTGGTTTGCCGAGGTTGACCAATTGTTCCGTATGGAAGTTTCCGCTACCGATCAACTGTGACATCTGCGAAATCGTCAACTGATTCATGAACGTATCCCATAAGGGGCTGTCATAGGCGACTCCGATCATGTCATAAAGCATCAACGTGACATCGTCTCCCTCTAACGCGGAAGATGCTTGAGTCGGTGCTACATCGACGTAATAAGGTTTGTCTGCGTCTTCAAGCCAAGGCTTAGACGAATATGCTAGTCCGGCAATGAAGTCTCCGGTAACCGTACGATCCGCAAGCGTCGGCGTGGTGGGCATGCTGCCTGTGAAGTCCACACGGGACATCAACGTCATGGTTCCACCGGTCGCTGCCACATCTGTGCTGTTGATCTTCGCTGTGACATCATCGAATCGATTCACAGGTTGAACGCCATACTCGGTATCCGAATCAACCTTGAACCCGCCCGATGGCACGTGATATGTCAATGAATCCACGACTTCATGCGCATTTTTCATGATTTTGATCTCATACGCCCCGGCTTCAAGCTCATAACCGACAAAGCTGTTGTTGTTGGAATCATTATAATCGTAAGATGCCATATCCATCACCTTGAGCGTCAATGTGAGGTTCTGGCTTTGATTCGGATTCAAGACATTCGTCTTTGCGAATGCGCCGAGCACCACATGGGCCTTTTCGACACCGCCGGATGTGTAAGGCGCTGTATAGTAGAGTTGGACGACTTCCTTGCCTTTGACGGATCCGGTATTCTTCACGCGAACCGTG
>JAQVTV010000197.1 GCA_028699855.1 Candidatus Izemoplasmatales bacterium
GATAGAAGATTTCTTCCCCTGACTCAGACCTTTTGATTTCCATATCGCTCGCAAAATCTTCCGCGCCGAACAAAACGCCTTCGACGCCATCGATAGCCACAATGGATTCGACTTCCAAAAGTGAGCTGGCCAATTCCACGAGCGCGATGATTTTGACGGGTTTCGTCAATCGCTTCTTCGAGGCAATCTGTTTCATGATATCTTTGAGAAGCACAATATCGTCACGCCGTGCTTTTGGCAACAAGATGGCATCAATCCGATCTGATAACACGTGATTCAAATCCGCTTCAAAAAAAGGTGAATTCATCGCGTTGATCCGAATGACAACCTTCTTTGGCAATACAGGATGTGCCATGAGATAATCATGGACGAGACTCCGGGCGTTATCCTTCTCATTCACATGGACGCTGTCTTCCAAATCGAAAATGACCGCATCCGCACCAAACACATCGGCGGTCTGAATCATGGATGGGTTGTTGCCCGGTACGAATAAATAACTTCGGTTCATACGGCCTCCATTCTCTTGAGGGCAGTCAAGAGTCTCGCACGGATGGTATAATCCAAGGCACCGCGATCCTCGCACAAAACTTCGATCTTATCGATTTTCTTTTCCACCAAAGTTTTGCGGATGACCGCATCAATTTGGTCATGAAAAAGAAGATCGACAACGCTGTGGATATCAATCTTGAGCGTGTCGCTTTCGCGAACGGTGATGAGAACATCGTTCGATTCAAGAGTTCCAGCTATGCCAATCTTCATGGTTATTGCTCCTTAACGATCATTTGCCCGGGCAAGAACGCGGTTCATTTCATTTTTGACGATCATATATCCCTCATCGACACCCATTCCCGGTTTTGCCAGGCATTGGTCCGCATAACATGCGATCGCGATATGGGTCGTCGTCTCCGCAGAAACGTTGGTTTCATTGCAGGTCCCGCCACAATATGAGCCGATCTTCCGCTGATTACAATAGAGGATCGCTTCGATGATGTTGTTGACGCCGCCGAGATCCGGCGTTTTGATTTGAAGCATCTTCCCAGCGCGATTATCCGCGAAATATATGATATCCTCGAGCGTGTTGCACCATTCATCCGCGACGATTTCCATTTTCGAATCAACCGCCTCGAGTCTTTCGGTCAAAATCTTCAAATAGTGCATCGTTCCTTCACGTTCGCCGGCATCGATGGGTCCTTCGATCCGGATTTTGAAAGGTTGGGCAGCCGCTTCAAGCGTCAGTAGATATGCGATGATTCGATCGATATCATTGTTGAAGGCAATTCCTATTGTACCATAGACATCGAGATGTAAGACAGGAAAATAGTCATCTCGGATACGATATTTCAAGATGCGATCTCGAAGCCATTTCACGTATGCGAGCAGAATCTCACCCTGCTTACCCAGTTTTTGCGGGATGTTGTTGATGAGTCCGTGTGGCAGTACATCCGCTTCCTTCAAAATCATCTTGTCCACATTGACATATCTGTCATCCCCGCTTTGTGCGAATACGGGAACCGCTTGATACACGGTGTCGTGGATGTCATATTCTTTGCGGACAATTTCCGCCATCGTCAATTGATGATAAGCTGCCGTCGCGCTGAGCAATGCCTGGGTGATTCCGTAGCGAATCGCTGTGTGGAGGCGTTTGCCGTCAATCGACATATGATCGTATTTTTCTGCCAAAGGTCTGAATAGTCCGATGTCTTCCATCATGAGTTGGGGTACGAGATGTTGTTGAATGTAGGGAATATAGTCCTCCGCCAAAAACAAAGGATCTCTGCCTCCGGTACCGGAATATTGGACTGCTGCACAATCGCCGTAGCCGATCATGCCATTTTCCAAAACCAATTGAATCGATATCGCCTCGCCTTTCTGACGGACTTGCGAAAATCCTTCAATCTGCGTCTCGCCCGAATAGAAAAACCCATCGTTGATCGCGCCGCTTTTGATGGCCTTTTGGTCATCAAAATAAAAACCTGTGAATGACTTGCTCAAATAGATTTTTTTGATTTTCATAGTTATGCTTGTTATTTACCTCTTTGGTCTCCCGATTAGTTGGCCCATGCTGACGGAATAAACGTCATCCACGGTAAGTTGGAACGAAACGGCGCGACTTTCAAAACGTGCGCGTTCTTGAATCTTTTCCCGATGAAAATCTTTGATATCTTCGGAAAATCCGAGATTGCCGAACTCCAGAATCCGGATGTTTCCTTCATTGTCACGGGCAGGCAGTACCTTTCCCATGTTGTATTTGCTGGGTGCGAAGGGAATCTCCAACAACCCTTGTTCAAAAGCCACCACCACGCCTTTGGCAATATCGCCTTGGCCCGCATCCAACACGAAGCGCATCAAGCTGTCGACTTCACGTTCGATCTGATGCCGTTCTTGTGCCAGTTTCGCACTTTCGCTCATAAACTGGCGATGAAGGAGGTTGACGATGAATTTCGACGCCTTGATTCCCATTCCATTGGCTTCCATAGTCGGAATACCAATCGATTCATGAGGTGTTTTCGTAATCATTTTCGTCGCGTTTGCCAATGAGGCGATCGTCGAGCTGAGCGATATGAGCGCCATCGCCTGTGATTCGTCTGCCGGGAATCCGCCCATCCATTGATGTAGAACGGTCGAGACGACGACATCTTTGTATCCAAAGCGATGCAAATAGATTTCCGTTTGGTTTTGCAATGTTTGGACTGCCGCGACATCCTGAATGAGGTTGCCGCCGACGCCATAACCTACGGTGATATTCTTCACGCCTTGTTCTGCGGCCAGTAAGGCTTCGATAATGGCCACGGTGTTTGAAATACACGGTGGCACCAAGGTTCCGGTCAACGGCCCGAACGGTTCGCGGTTGATGGAGATGCCACGATCCTCATAAAATCCGACGAGGCGATCGCAGTATTGCCAATGCAAGAGACTGGTCTCTAGCGACACCGATTTGGCGTAAGGAATGTTATAAG
>JAQVTV010000198.1 GCA_028699855.1 Candidatus Izemoplasmatales bacterium
CATTGCGACGACGACATTGATCATAGAGGACGCCTACGTGAAACAAGAATTTCCCGATCTTGAGATTCTCTTCGGGATGTTGCCCTCGACACTTCGTGTCAGTCAACACCTCTATGACCAGATTTTCTATGATGATGTGTATCAAGTGAGTGTGATATCGACATCGGATGTCATCCTCAATGTGGAAAGCTTGCAAAATACGTTGTCTCGAATCAAAGAAGGCGGTGTGGACAAATACAGGGTCATCTATCCCAACCAATTTGATGTCGTGGATGATTGGGAAGCGGCCATACGCTTCTTTGAAGTGATTGGGATGTTGGCCGTGCTGGTGATTTCGATCCTCGGCAGCACCATCTTAAGCTATATCATATTCCGCCTCATCATCAATACGAAACTTCGGGATTACGCGATTTTTAGAACGGTAGGCGCAAACCAGATGATGATTCGGCTGATGATTTATTTTGAAAACGCGATGATCGTCTCCATGAGTTATCTTTTATTCATCGCATTATCGGTGGTCATCAAGAACCTCGATTCGATATCGCCTTACAGCTTGTTGTATGGGTTGAAGGGATTCACATTTTGGAACTATCTGTTTTTCTTCGGTATTGTGCTGTTGATATCGATTCTTATCTCTGGCCGTTACTGCCGAAAGGTCTTCAGGGACAGCGTCCAAACGTCCCTCAAGGCGGAGTAAGGAGGCGCAATGATGATCAAAATTACAAACCTGAACAAGTACTTTAACAAGGGTCGACAAAATGAGATCCACGTCATCAACAACACTTCGATCGAATTTCCGCAAACGGGTCTGATTGCATTGACCGGGCCCTCGGGGTGTGGAAAAACGACGCTTTTGAATGTGATTGGCGGCCTGGATCGTTTTGCAAAAGGCGAGATTGATTTCGATGGAAAAATCATCAAAAAATACAAGCCTAACGAATGGGACGTCTTGCGCAACAAATATGTCGGATATATCTTTCAAAATTACAATTTATTAACGGATAAAACGGTGTATGAGAACGTTGAGATCAGTTTGAACATGGCGGGACTTTACAACAAAGATAAAGTCCAAGAGCGTATCAATTATGTCCTTGAGAGTGTCGGGATGTACAATTATCGCCGCCGCAATGTCCAAGCTCTTTCCGGGGGTCAACAACAACGGGTCGCCATCGCCCGGGCCATCGCGAAAAATCCGAAAGTAGTGCTTGCGGATGAACCGACGGGCAATCTTGACGCCAATAACACCTTTGAAATCATGAGCATCATCAAAAAGATCAGCCAAACGTGTCTGGTCATTCTTGTGAGTCACGAAAAAGCGCTGGTCCAATTTTATGCGGACCGCATCATCGAATTGAAAGACGGGCTGGTCGTCAGCGACTCCACGAATGAAGGCAATCGAACGTTGGAACACGTCGATGTGCGCAACATCTACTTGCGTGACCTTGAAAAACAAGAAACAGATCTTCCGGTCAAATTGGAATATTACTATGATCAGAAAAAAGAAGAAGTTCCGAATCTCAAGGTTGTATACACGAACAATACGCTTTATATCAAAGCCGATGCAAAAGCAAAGATTAAGTATGTGACCGATGATTCGGAAATACGTTTGCTCGATCAAAACTACAAGAAGCCGGAAACGCTTGATGCGACCCAACACTTGTTTGATCTCAACCAGTTTGGAGAAATCATCGCCGATTTTCAAAGAAAGTCGTTTATCCGCTTCCGTGACACAATCAAAGCCGGTTTTCAAAAGGTCTTTCGGCGACGCAAACTGATCGGGAAGATGTTTCTTTTTGCCTACTTCGTCATTTCAGCATTGATCGCGTATAATCTGGCGACATTCACGAATATCTCCGGCGTTCGGGATAAAGACTTTCTCACGACTGCGCGAGGGCTTGTGGCCGTGCCCATCAACCGCGATATTACGTACGCGGATGTCAATGATATTTTGGCTTTGTCTTCGATTACTTCTTTGAACTTCAATTTTCAGCAAGCTGATACTTTGCTCATATACACCGATTTCTATCAAGGAGATCTTGAGAATTATTGGAGTTCGGGCACATATATGAGTGCCTATCCGATCAAATTGTCCGAAGCGGGAACCCTCAATGTGGTCGTGGGACAGCTACCTCAGAACAATCGCCAGGTCGTGATTGATGAATGGGTCGCTGATCAATTGATGAAAAATCAGAGTCTGGTCGATAAAGGCGCTTCTTCTCATCGCGACCTGATCGGGGCGAGAATCAGCGCCACGGGAGATAATGCTTTGATCACCGCGGAGATTGTGGGTATCGTTCGCACCCAATCGCCCATCATCGTGATGACCGATGATAATTTCACTTTCGTTAATAGACGGACGAACATCACTTATATGGCCATCGCCCATGGGGTTGCTTCAGGTGATTATGTCATCGTCGAGGGTCGGGATATTCTTTCCCGGGGTGAAGTACTGGTGAGTGATGACACGTCATATACTTTAGGAGACAGCATATCCATAGGCTTGGGAGTGAGTGTAGAAATTGTGGGCAAGTATCACTCTGCCAATATTCGGTCTTGGATCATTGAAAATGCCGATTATGTGGAAATTGCAACCCTGATGCTGATCCAAACCTATGGATCTTCCTCGCAGGGCGAAACGAATGTCTCTTTGTTTTTCCATACGAACGACATCTCTCAAGCGATCGAAGACATCACTGATCTCGGATTTTCCGCGACGGACTCATATCAAAACGCAAGAGCTATCTATCAAGTCTCTCTCAACGCGGAGATCGCGCAAAAACTACGCGTCATCTTGATCTCGCTTTTGGCTTCGATCATTTATCTTGTCTTCACGATGCGTTCGAGCATGTTGGGACGGATTAAAGAGGTCGGGATTTATCGTTCAATCGGGGCGACCAAGCGGGATGTGTATAAGATTTTCGTTTCAGAAATCCTTTCGTTTACGACCATCGGGTCG
>JAQVTV010000199.1 GCA_028699855.1 Candidatus Izemoplasmatales bacterium
GGCAAGCAATATGTTTCACAGCGTTCTATTGGAGTCTCTGGAAAATAGGATAATGAGAATAACAATGATATTGATGATTGGAATCGTCATCAATATCCAATAAATATCCCAACCACCGACGCTTATTTCATGATTATTAAACATGCCCACACAGCTATTTAATTGTATAATCTACCTCATTATAACCCTCGAATGAAAATATATCAATACTAATTATTGATTTGTATTTTGAGATATTCACTAATAAATTTACAACGCGTAAGCTCTATAAGGTCGGGTTGTGGAGACGATTTTCCTACTAGTATTTCCGCGATTTGTGGATGAAAGTGCTTATCTAGATGCTCTTTTTGTGCTACAATAATAATTAACCACACGATGAGGGAGAACATATCATGCCACAAATCTATGGAATTGAACATATTCTATACCTTTCGGTCACGTTCGCGATGATGACCGGATTGACCATTCTGATTCAAAAGAAAGCACACACGGAAAAGCAGAAGGAAACAGCCATCAAACTCATCGGAATCGGATTGCTGCTGGCTATCCTATGGAATCGAACCAGCATCGCCATATTGAGAAACGGCTGGATTTCGTTTCTTCCGGGGACCTTCTGCGGAGCAAGCAGTTTCGCGCTTGCGATCGCTGTTCTTGTCTGCAAGAAGAACAGCCCCGTTTTCCACTCGATCGCCTATACCGGGCTTCTTGGCAGCATCCTGACGATCGTGTATCCCGACTTTATCGGGCAAGACGTTTCCTTTTTCTATCCGATGACGATTTCGGGACTGGTCCATCACACCATCACTTTTTATCTGGTCTTCATCATGATCCGTACCGGATATTTGAAACCCGAACTCAAGAAATGGGTTTTGTTGCCACTGGGGTTGTCCGTGTACATGGTCTATGGTTTGTTTTTGATCACTGTCCTTGGGTATGGAGACGCCATGTATATCTATCATCCGATTTTAGAGGGAACGATTTTGGACTGGGATGTTTTAGGAGCGATCTTCCTCGTGTTGCATGGGGGATTCCTAGTATTGTGGGAGTTCTTGGAAAAACGATTCTTCAGCAAAACTGAAACCGTCGTATGCGAAAAACGACCATTAACGCATCATTGATTCTAGGGAGAAAACATATGGACAACAAAACGGCAGTCGGGAAACGCATCTGGATCACGATCATCCTTTTCGGGCTTTTCGGGCAATTGGCGTGGATGATCGAGAATATGTATTTCAATCTATTCTTGTACAACACGATTTCCGGTGATCCCAATGCGATCGCTTCCATGGTGGCGGCGAGCGCCATCACCGCCACATTGACGACGATTCTGATGGGAGCTCTGTCGGATCGGGTGTCGAAACGAAAACTCTTCATATCCGTCGGCTATATCCTTTGGGGGCTCGTCACGTTGTCGTTCGCGTTTGTCTCGGTCGAAAACATGGCAAAAATCTTCAAAGGCGGTAACATTGTCTTGATTACCGTATTGGTTGTGATCATTATGGACTGCATCATGACCTTCTTCGGATCGATGGCAAACGATGGAGCGTTCAATGCTTGGGTCACTGACAGCACGAATCACCACAATCGAGGTAAAGTCGAAGGTGTCATCGCCATGTTGCCTTTGGTCGCAATGCTGATCATCTTTGGCGGGTTTGATATCATGGTCCAACAAGATAATTGGCCATTGTTCTTTATGGTTTCCGGCGGACTCATCAGCCTTGGCGGTGTGATCGGCATCTTCTTGATCAAAGAATCGAATGTCCAAAAATCGCAGACCAGTTATTGGAGCACACTGACATATGGTTTCAAACCGAAAACGATCGTCTCCCATCAGAAACTCTATATCTATCTGATCGGACTCGCTGTGTTCGGCATCGCCGTACAAGTCTATATGCCGTATTTCATCATTTACATCCAACGTTATCTGGGCATCGATAGTTATGCGATCCTTTTGGGGATTGTGTTGATTTTGGCGTCTGTCGTGAGCGTTGTGGTTTCGAGGTTCATGAAAGCCCACAACAAGAACAGATTTTTCGTGCCCGGAGTTGTGATCATGGCCGTGGGGCTCATATTATTGTTTGTGACGAGAAAACCGCTTCTTGTCGGGATTTCCGGAACGATTATGATGAGCGGGAATCTCGTGTTGACAACGGTTTTGAATGTGAAGGTCAGGGATCATACACCGCTCGACAAGGTCGGACATTTTCAAGGCATTCGCATGATTTTCAGCGTCATGATTCCGATGATCATCGGTCCGTTCATCGGAGCGAAGGTCATTACGAACAGCGGTGTATTCTATGAAGATCTCGGCGTCATCAAACCGGTTCCGACACCGGGAATATTCATCGCTTCGGCCATTGTCGTCATCTTGACCTTGGTCCCGGTCTGGTTCGCCATTAGGCAAGAACGAAAAGGTGTAAAGGAGCAAAACGGATGAAGCGACTCGAAACGCCATTTGCGTGTCGATTGAATCCGCTTCAGGTCCTGAATGAATACCCGAGGCCGCAAATGGTGAGAAGCAGTTATATGAGTTTGAACGGCGAATGGGATTACTGCATCGGCAAGGACGAAAGCAATACAGCTTATGAAGGGAAAATCCTGGTTCCTTTTTCTCCGGAAGCCACGCTTTCGGGTGTGGAACGTATGGTCAATCCCGATGATTTTTTGATATATCATAGAAATGTCGATCTGCCCGAAGGGTTTCGGAAGAAACGGTTGATACTGCATTTTGGAGCCATCGATCAAGAAGCAAAAGTCTACGTGAACGATTCTTTCGCGACGAAACACCTGGGTGGATTCACACCCTTCAAAGTCGATATCACCGACTATGTCGCAAGCGATGCCTTTTCCTTGAAAGTGATTGTCAAGGACATCACCGACACATCCTACCGCCAAACAGGTAAACAAAGG
>JAQVTV010000200.1 GCA_028699855.1 Candidatus Izemoplasmatales bacterium
ATCATGATTTTGGCGGATTCCGTTTTACCGGACGCGCTTGGCCCCAGCAATATCAACACAACTCATTCCCCCTCTGTTGTCTCATGGAATCATTATATCATAGAGCGATGAATGCTTCACCTCTTCATAGAGAAATCAATACAATCTCTTTTCCAAAAGTTCAGGGATGGATTATTCATGGGATACAGGTTATAATAACCATACCGAGGTGATGGGAAAATGAAACCAATCATCATATATGAAGATCCACATATTATGATTATCGATAAACCTTCGGGGATCTTGTCGCATCGCGCAAAACATTTGAACGAGCCCGACATCCTCTCCGAACTATCCACAAAAGGCTATGCCCTCATCTCCCGTCTGGACTACAACACTTCCGGATTGCTCCTTCTGGGAAAGACATCTCAATCCGTCTCGCTTCTCAATCGTCTGTCGCAAAGCGGTGGAATCCGCAAATTTTATGAATGCATCGTCATCGGATATTTGATGCAACCCGAAGCCTTGCTTGAAGCATATCTCATCAAAGACCCGCGCAAAGCAACTGTTCAAATTGCACAAACCCCCTACCAAGGGTCGCAAAAAATCCGCACACACTACAAAGTCATCGCTGAATCCGGCGGCTTGAGCCATCTTGAGATTGAACTGATCACGGGTAAAACCCACCAAATCCGCGCACACCTGGCTTCCATCGGGCATCCTATTCTTGGCGATCCGCTCTATGGAAATCCGCAAACCAATAAGAAATACCAGCTTCGCACCCAACAACTTGTCGCATCACGAATAGAATTCTCTGTTTCTCAAACAGATCACCCTCTGCACGGACTTCACCAAAAGGTGTTCCGAAAACCCGATGCAATCGACATATCATTATTAAAACGATAGGAGCCGGAGCCCCTATCGTTTTCTATCATATGTGGAATCGCTTTTTGATCTCCTCTTTGATGGATTTCGGAAAAAAGAAAATAATGAAAAGCAAGATGAAGATCGCTGCCGCAAACGCGCTGATGGATGGCCAAGTCACATCCTTGATGACCCCAAAGAGAACGAGAACAATCGGAATCAAGGAAAAAATAAGGATCGTAATCAGATAGAATATGTAATCACGATAGTTGATTCGGCGGATCCAGATAATTACTGAAATCGCGAAATTGCACGCCAGAAAAGCAAACGGCGTAACATATTTCAATGCCCAGCCACGGAGCTCGGGATCCCCATAGTTCTGATCGATCATGTTGAGGATGATTACCATGAATGTCGTAAGCAAAAACAACTTGAAGGCGATATTTTGTTTCGACAACACCCCATAACGGACAATGAGCCAAAAATAGATGACTCCGCCGACGGGAACCAAACTCCAGAATTTTCCGTTCCATGTCAAAAAATTGACAGACAACAAAGTGATCAAGGCGATGAGCGTCAAAAAGAGAATGACTTTTTTCGTGATGGGCAAGACTTCACGGCGCAATGGAACGTATTCAGGATAGATCTCCTTGAATTTCGGGTCGTTCTCACCATCAAGAATCTGATGACACAACGGGCAGTATTTTTGGTTTGTCTCGACATCCACATGACATTTATTACAATGTTTCATTAATATTCCTCCACGAAGTTGCTTTCGATTTCGACATGCATTCCCAACGCAGTGAAATAGCGGAAAAACTCTCTTTCAATCGTGGTTTCGATAATCGAACGCGTGAATGTGATTTTAAATTGGTCCTTGAAAGAAGCAATCGCGCCGTTGAGCGTATTGAATTTCCCCGAATAAGCAGCCGCGGACACGCTTACGATGTGCGGTTCCATCGACTCAGGAAACTCAATCTTGCCTATGTTGGTGAAACTCAACGTATTCAATGAAAGACCCATAATCTGATAACCAATCTTCAACACATATTTTTTTAAGAAGTACGGCGTCATGCGCAAGATGATGTTTTTCTCGAACGCGACATTTTCGCTCATCTTACGGATCAATTCATCTTTGGTCATGCCTTTCTTGAATTGCTCTTTCACAAGGGCAAGGATCTCATCGAGGGAAATATCCGAGCGATTCATGACCATATCCGTTTTGACAAAATTGGAAAAATTGCGGATGCTCGTCGATGGAAAATGCTTGCGGAGATTGACCGGAACGAAAATTTTCACCGGCTTCTGATTCGCCTTGAGATGTTCGCGGTACTGAATTTGCGTGACATATATCGTATACATCAGCAAGGCCGATAAGAACTCGGTGACCGTCGCTCCTTTAGAACGCGCGAGTTCAAGCATCTCGGCAGTCGACATCGTCCCTGCGATCAATCCGATATGTCCCTCGGGAATCGGAGTTCCTTTGATGCCAAAAGCCTTCTTTTCCGGCACATGCTTACGATTCTTCTTGTTATAATAGGTGCTGTGACTATCTTCAAATTCACCGCGAACCGGCAAACTATCCTTGGTGAGAATCATATTGTCCGGTGTCACGCGGTGCCCCTTCAACAACAGATATTCATAAATGATCGACTTGAGCAACATGAACCCGCCGGTGCCGTCCGCCAATGAATGAAAGATTTCTATCGCTACCAGATTGCCTCGATACATGACCTTGAACAAGTAGCCATTGTTCTCTTTCGGACTTAAAGAGCCACATACCTCGATTCCCATAGGCGAGATATAAAACGGGCTTGAGTTGTAATCGAAGTAACTCCAAAAGAACCCATTCTTCAAACGTACTTTGAATGATGGAAATCGCTCTAATATCGCATCCACCGCCAACTGAAGAAACTCGGGATCGATTGCTTCTTTCAGTTCGATTTGGACACGAAAAGTATTTGTTTCCCGTGCATTTGACACTGCAGGAAAAATCTTCGCGGCATTATCGAGTTTGAACCACGATTCCCGCCCTCGATCGACCATCACTT
>JAQVTV010000201.1 GCA_028699855.1 Candidatus Izemoplasmatales bacterium
GACGACGATGGCCGTGCCATGCTGGTCGTCATGAAACACCGGGATGTCGAGACGCTGTTCCAAAGTGCGTTCGATACTGACGCAGCGAGGTGCGCTGATGTCTTCCAGCATGATGGCGGCGAAGGTTGGGGAGATTGCGCATACGGTCTCGATGATTTCCGCTTCATTCTGGGTGGAGAGCACGATGGGAAAGGCTTCGATACCAGAAAAACGGTAGAGCAAGGCGGCTTTGCCTTCCATCACCGGAAGTGACCCATACGGGCCGATGTTGCCCAGTCCCAAAACGGCACTGCCGTCCGAAACGATCGCTACGACTCTCCCCTTTAGGGTGTAGTCGTAAGCCAATGCTTTGTTCTTGGCAATCTCTATACACGGATCAGCCACACCAGGCGTGTAGGCCAGGTTCATTTCCGCTCTGGTTTTGAGAGCAGTTTTGGGTGTGATTTTGAGTTTTCCCTGATGTTTTTTATGGTATTTGATGGCAGGGGTCATACGCGCTTTCATTTTCATCGCCTCGGTTCAATCTCCTTTTATTATATCACAACATTCAGAGGAAAAAGTGCTGTTTTTGGCTGGTTTTCCTTTGAAAACATCGGGTCGTTTTTTTGCTTGCATTTTCAAAGGATGTTTGATATAATAACTCTCGCTAGAAAACTTACTATGAGAACGATAATCATGGCAGAAGGAGAAAGACGAAATGAAAAAGGACATTCACCCGAAGTATCATCGGGTCACCGTAACGTGTAGCACTTGCGGGAACACATTCGAGTCCGGCACGACTGCGAAAGACATCAAAGTCGACACTTGCTCGAATTGCCACCCCTTCTATACAGGTAAGCAAAAATTTGTTGCGGCTGCTGGCCGGATCGACAAATTCAACAAACGCTACGGCATCGAAGAGAACGGGAATAAATCGCAATAAAAGAAGCCGCTATGGCTTTTTTTATTGCAATTGAATATAATGAGTATAGAAAAAGGGGGGAGAATTATTGTGTATTTGAAACAACGAGAGGGATGGATCGAGGTCATTACCGGTCCCATGTTTGCCGGAAAGACCGAAGAACTCATCCGCAGGGTCAGAAGGCTGGAGTATGCCAAACAAAACATCATTGTTTTCAAACCCAAGATCGATACCCGTCACGAGGGCGACGAGGTCGTATCACACAATAATAACAGGACGAAGTCGATCACGATTTCTTGGGCAAAAGACATTATGAAGTACGTGAGTGAAGAAACCGATGTCATCGCCATCGATGAAATCCAGTTCCTCGATGAAGAAGCTGTTGAGATTTGCGAATATTTGGCGGATCACGGTTTTCGCGTCATCGTCAGTGGCTTGGATCGGAATTTTCGCGGCGAACCTTTTTCGTTCATGCCCAAATTACTCTCCCTTGCCGAAGAGGTCACGAAGTTGACCGCTATCTGTGTCAAATGTCACACGCCTGCGACGCGGACCCAGCGCATTCTCGATGGCAATCCAGCGCATTTTGATGATCCCATCATCCTCGTCGGCGCACAAGACCATTACGAAGCGCGCTGCAGGCATTGTCACGAAGTCCCGGGAAGGCCCCGATTGTATGATCGATTCGACGATGAATGAGCGAAACGCCTTTTTCATGAAGAAGGCGCTTCTGGAAGCGAGAAAAGCCTATGACCAAGGTGAGGTACCGGTGGGGTGCGTCATTGTCAAGGATGATCGAATCATCGCCCGAGGACGAAACGTGCGCGAACAAAAGGAAAGTGTCCTGGCACACGCGGAACTCATCGCGCTCGAGAAGGCCGCAAAGAAACTGGGAAGTTGGCGACTCGATGAATGCGATGTCTATGTGACGCTTGAACCGTGCGCGATGTGTGCCGGGGCTTTGATTCAAGCGCGGATCCGTCGATTGGTCTATGGAACACGAGAGCCGAAATTCGGTGCGCATCAATCGATTCTTAACTTATTCTCATATCCTTTCAATCATCAAGTCATCGTAGAATCCGGGGTGCTTGAAGCGGAATCCGAACAACTGCTCAAAGCCTTTTTTCAAGACCTTCGGAGACAAAAAGCGTTGAAATCCAGCGACGATATGATATAATGACATCAGAATCTCTTATGAATCATCTTCACTCAATAGGTGCCCACGAATTAGGTCAGGTCTTGACGGAAGCAGCCTTAAGTAAGGTATCTATGTGGGTGGAGATGCTTCATGGGAGATTCTTTTCAGAAAAGGGGTTACGTGATCAATGGCATTACTTTTTTTTGATTTAGATGGCACATTGCTTTATGGTGGCATTCCCGCAGACGGCGTCGTCGATGTGATCCGGGAAGTAAAGGAAAACGGCCACATTCCAATCATTGCCACCGGACGGGTTCCGGATCTTTTGTATGATCTTCCGAAGCAATTGGGCATTGATTCATATATCTGTGCCAACGGGAATTATATTGTCTATCGAGAGAAGCTCATTTATGAACGTTATATGCCACGGGAATTGGTGGCGCGTTTTTTGCGTATGGCCGACAGCGAACATTTCGATGTGGTGGTCGAGTGCAAGAGTGGATTTTACGCTTATCGCAAAGAAGGGGAAATCGTGGATCAGTTTTTTGAGGCCCACAATCTTCCCACACCGGAAGTCGTCCATCATCTTTCGAAGCAGGATGATGTCTTGACGATGGTGGTGTTTCAAGATGCCGATGTGAATCACTTGCGTCGGGAATTTCCTGAACTCGTTTTCAGTCAATCCAACCGTTTTGGCTTTGATGTGAATCTGCACGGCGGACTCAAGGCGAATGGAATCCGTTTTTTGCTTTCTTATCTCGATGAACCGGAAAACGAAGTGTATGCGTTTGGTGATGGCTATAATGATATTGATATGATTGCATTCGCGACACATGGCGTCGCCATGGG
>JAQVTV010000019.1 GCA_028699855.1 Candidatus Izemoplasmatales bacterium
AAGGAATACTTTCTTCATGCGGCGCGACTCAAATATAAGCCTGCGGTCGACCGTTTGGCGATGTTCTAGGAGAATGAAAAATGAAGGTATTATTGCATGTCTGTTGCGCGCCGTGTAGCGTGATGGTGGTCGAAGCCTTGCGCCAAGCGGGGCACGAAGTCACATTTTTTTGGTACAACCCCAACATTCATCCGACAACCGAATACGTATCTCGACGTGACCAGTTACGTACCTATGCCAAAGAGCTCGGAATCGATGTGATTGAGGTTGATCATTATGGACTCAGCGCTTTCGTATCGCAGGCGATCCAGGATCTGGACAATCGGTGTCTCCAGTGCTATGAAGATCGGCTGCTCCGTACAGCACTCACCGCAAAAGCGAACCAGTTCGACTGCTTTCAATCGACCTTGTTTATCAGCCCGTACCAACGCCACGATGATTTGAAGCTCATTGCTGAAATGGTGGCTGAAAAAGTCGGCATCGCATTCCATTATCAAGATTTTCGTCCGCTCTTTCGTGAAGGTCAAACACGTGCGAGGGAGATGGCGTTCTACATGCAGAAGTATTGCGGTTGCATTTTCAGCGAAGCCGAACGCTATCGTAAGAAATGGGGAAATCATCAGGAGAAATCCTGATTATTTTCTTATTGGTTATTGCCAAGACAGTCTCAGGTTGTGTAGAATGGTAACGATAGTGAAAGGAGAAGGACGATGTTTTTACAGACAACGGATATCAATTTGATCAAAAATGCGTGGTGGATGTATCTGATCGGCGCAGCCGTCACGATCTTCATCATCGGTGGCGCATTGTTTTTTGCCTTTACGGCGTTACGTCAGGCCAAAAAAATCGGTATGCGTCGCGAACAAATCCGTCAAAGTGTCATCAGTTCCATCAGTTTTTCAATTTTGCCTTCGATCGGCATCTTCATCGGTGTCATCACGATGGCCGGATTGCTTGGGATCCCCCTGCCTTGGATTCGCCTCAGCGTGATTGGCGCGCTACATTATGAATTAATGGCTGTCTCTGTGGCCTCAGGCGGCATCACTGCAGCTACATTGACGACCCAGCATTTCGTCACGATCGCGTTTGCGATGACGATCTCCATCATCTGGGGAGGCGTTTTCGCACTATTCTTCTTCAAAAAGTATCAGACTAAAGTGTTAAGCAAGGCGACTTCAGGTGAAAAGGGAGGGTTTGGGAAACTATTGTTCGACGCGGTATTCATCGGAATGATATCGGCATATCTCGGCGATGCCTTCGCCAAAATCTTCCGTTATGATGTTCGTGTGGTCGAAGATGGGGCCTATCTTTTAGACGATTTCGGCGATTATGTCGTCGTGGATAGCCGGACATTCGTGCCAATCATCGTCTTTCTGTCGAGTATGCTCGCGATGTTTGTCTTCGATCTCATCATCAAGAAATGGCACCAGAAGTGGTTGGAGAATTTCCAACTCGCATTATCGATGATCTTCGGTATGACTGTAGCGGTATTGCTGGGAATCGGAGGTATCTTTTGATGAACAATACATCGTATAATAATCATATGCATCGTGTCGGCCGTGTCTTCATGGCCATGGGTCTATCGGTGATGCTCATGGTTCCGGTCTTGATCTGGGTCATCAGCGGTGTGGGACCCGACTGGAACAAAATGATCATCGCGATTTTGTCGATGTCGATTTTGTATCTTCCAAGCGGGATCATCGAAGTGGTCACTTATTCCCCGTTTCTTGGAACAGGGGCGACCTATTTGGCATTCGTCACCGGAAATCTTGTCAACTTGAAAATACCTTGCGTCATGAATGCGCGCGAGATCGCAAAAACCGAGATCGGAACCCCCGAAAACGAAGTGGTGGCGACACTTTCAGTCGCCTTTTCCACCATCACCACCGTGATCATCCTCTCGGTCGGAATATTGTTTCTCCAACTGATCCGCCCATTTTTGGAAGCGGAAGTCATGCAACCCGCATTCAATTGGGTCGTTAGCGCCCTTTTCGGTGCATTAGGGTACAAATATTTCCTGCGCAATCCCAAACTCGTCATCGTGCCGATCGTGTTTTCCCTTGTTCTCGCAGCCATCGCACCGAAGTTCGTTTACGGCAACATCGCGATCGTGATCGTTATCACGGCGATTGTATCGGTTGTCGCTGCCAAAATCATGTATGACAAAAAATGGCTTTCTGAAAAATAAAGACCTAAGTACATGCATTCGAAAGGAGGTTCTGAGCGATTGAATCATCGACTCGGATCACATAATTTATGGAGTATCTATATGCTTTTCTTGGCATCATCGCGGTATTAGTCATCGTTGTTGTCCTACGGACCCTGTTCATCCGCGATCTTTCGTCTTCAGACGTCCAACTTGAGGTGGATGAGGACGAGAAAATGGCATATGCCAACGGTTTGCAGCGACTCATCCGCCATAAAACCATAGCTTTTAAGGACAAACCTAACTTGCACCCCTTCACCGCCATGCAGGCGGATATGGAATCACTCTTTCCTCGAGTGCATGAAATCATGACAAAGACACTCATTCCGGGTGGATCATTGCTGTTCCATTGGAAAGGGAAGTCACCCGAAAAACCGTTGTTGCTGATGGCTCATCAAGACGTTGTTCCCGCACAAGCAGAGATGTGGAAATACGATCCTTTTTCCGGAACGATCGAGAATGATGAGATTTTTGGCCGGGGCACATTTGATACGAAGTGCACTTTGTTTGCTTTCTTTCAAGCGTGTGAAGAACTGATCTCATCGGGTTTTATCCCGGAAAACGATATCTATCTAGCGAGTTCTTCTGATGAAGAAATCAGCGGTTCGGGCGCAGAGCGGACCGTTGACTATCTTGAAGCCAAAGGTGTGAAGCCCGCGCTGGTACTCGATGAAGGTGGTGCGATCGTGCAAAACGCTTTACCTTCTGTCAATCGCCATCTCGCGCTCATCGGGGTTATCGAAAAAGGGTATGTCAATCTCAAATTCACGGCAAAATCGAGCGGAGGCCATTCATCCACGCCGCCCAAGCACACACCGATCGCCCGACTGGCGGCTTTTGTCAACCACGTCGAGAAACGTTTTCCTTTGAAAACTCAGATGATCGATGAAGTTCGGGACATGTTTCTTTCGGCTTCTCGCTCGATGCGTTTTGGTTATCGGATGTTGTTTGGAAATATGTGGCTATTCAAGGGACTCTTGACCCGGTTATTGCCCATCATGAATCCCTACGGACGCGCGTTGTTGTCGACGACGATCGCTTTCACGATGATGAAGGGAAGCGATGCGGAAAATGTCATTCCCTCAGAAGCCTATGTACTCGCCAATCTGAGAACCCATCCGATACAAGGGATTGAGGATAGCGTACGCGTGCTTTCGAAGATCGCAAGGAAATATCAGGTGGAATGCGAAATCCTCGAAGGTAGAGAAGCGACTCCGATTGTGAACACAAAGGGAGACAGCTATCGATTTCTCGAACAACAGATTCGCAAGAATTTTCCCGATGTACTGGTATCACCCTATGTCATTCTCGGCGGCACGGATGCGCGTTTCTATACGCGGATATCGGATTCTGCATTGCGGTTTTCTCCGATTCGCGTGACCAATAACGACCTCAAAAAAATGCATGGAATCGATGAATCTCTCAAGTTAAATGCGCTATGGGAAGCGGTTCGTTTTTATCGGAGCATGATGACGGACTATCACATGGAGTGATTCGTCATCCATCACTTTTGCATGCATCATGATTATTGCGGGGAAGTCCCCGCTTTTTCATTGGGAAAAAGTGGACAATGATGGGGATTTCTGTTATAATAAACATCAAGAACACTACACGGGAGATGGATCTATGTGCGTTCAATACATCCCGATCACTGATGGGGTAAACCGATTCGGAGCCATAGAGCTCTTGAATCGTTTTTTGCGTCGGTTCGGTCGGCTGGCTGAGCACCATATCCACTTCGTGTTTTTACTCATCCTCATTCCTTTGGGCATTGCCCCTCGAGGTAGGTATGCTTAATCCCGGGATGAGCTATTCGCTCAAAGTGTTACGAGAAACCGACATCGCTTATCTTCTCACGGATCAACAAGATGAGGTGTTTTTGCATAAGCGGGAAGCGACGCATCCATATGAAGTGGGTGAAACTGTCGAAGTCTTCATCTATACCGACAATCAAGGCCGCATCACCGCATCCACCCGCGTCCCTACCATCCAACTCGAGCAAGGAGCCTTTCTTGAAGTGGTCGGCATGAATCCTCAATACGGTGTGTTCTTGAACAATAATCTCGTGAAAGATCTCTTGCTTTCAAAGGACGCACTACCTTTTAATCTCGCTTTATGGCCCCAGATGGGCGATAAGCTCTTTGTGACCATGAAGTTGACCAAGGGCACGTTGTTTGCCGGTTTTCTCGGCAGGAAGCAAATCGCATCCTATTTTGACAAACCGCGCATTTTGGAGAGCAATACCCAGATTGAAGCATATGTCCAATATATCATTCCCGATGGTTTGGTCGCCTTTTCACTGGAAGGCCACGAACTGTTTATCCATTCCAACAATATGCGCAGACAATATCGTCTGGGAGAGCGTGTTCAAGCGCGCATCATGAAACTGACAGAATCTAACGACTATGCCGCGACATTGATCGAACAAAAAGAACATATGATTTCCGCTGATGCCCAATTGATTCTCACATATTTGGACCATCATCAAAATCAGATGCGCTTTACCGATAAGAGTAGTCCAGAAGAAATACATGCGGCATTTCATATGAGCAAAGCCGCATTCAAGCGTGCGCTCGGTCTGCTTTACAAGCAAGGATACGTTGAACTATCACCCGAGGCAACGCGAAAAATCAAATCATAATGGTGGTGAAATTATGGGCAGAGCCCATGAAGTAAGAAAAGAAGCAATGGCGAAAACGAGCATGTTCAAAAGCAAGCTCTATTCCAAGTTTGGCAAAGAGATCTATATGGCAGCCAAGACAGGCGGACCCGATCCCGATAGTAACCACGCGCTCAAACGCGTGATCGACCGCGCGAAACAAAATCAGGTTCCCGCGGACGTCATCAAACGCAACATCGAAAAATCGAAAGGGACGACCGGTGAAGATTACGCGACAGTGCGTTACGAGGGTTTCGGACCCGGCGGTTCCAATATGATCGTCGAGTGTCTCACCGACAATGTCAATCGCACGTTCGGTGAAGTCCGCAGTTGCTTTACGAAAACAGGCGGAAAACTCGGTGTATCCGGGAGTGTCGCTCATATGTATCAATATGCATCGATGATCAGTGTTGAAGGCATTACAGAAGATGCGGCTTTGGAAGCGATGATGGTGGATGAGATCGCCATCCTCGATCTGGATGAGGATGATGGTGTCGTCACGATCATCGGTGAACCCAGCGATCTTGACCGCATCAAAGATGCCTTGGTTCAATCGGGTCAAGAACTGAATTTTCTCGTCGACAAAGTCGCCTATTTGCCGAATGAGCAAATCGAGTTATCAGAAGATGATTTGTCAAAGATGCAACGATTTCTCGATATGGCGAACGAACTGGATGATGTTCAGGAAATCTATCACAACGTGATGTTTCCCGATGGTGCGTAACCCGCATTTTTTCAAATTCGGAGAAACGAAATAACGATTCCAAATCATCAAAACATGTTATAATTCTTGCGAGGTATAGTCCATGAATCTTCCAAATCGTCTCACATTATTCCGTATGCTTTTGATTCCCGTGATGGTCGTGCTCTATCTGCTTTCCGCCTCTTTTTCCGCGCATATTCTCTGGATTCTTGGCGTGATTTTTCTGGTGGCGTCATTGACGGACTATTTTGACGGCGCGATTGCGAGAAAGCGTAACATTGTCACAACCTTCGGGAAGTTTATGGACCCGCTCGCAGACAAATTGCTCGTCATCTCATCCTTATTGATTTTATCCGATATCGGGCAAACGCTTTCACATATCTGGATGCCTTTCTGGTTCATTATCATCATCATCGCCCGTGAATTGATCGTCACTTCGATTCGTCTTGTGGCTGTCGGCGGAGGCAAGATCATCGCCGCATCGGCTCTGGGAAAGTATAAGACAGCGATGACCATGGTCGCCATTCTCTGGTATTGCTTTTTGATGCCCCTCAATCCCTTATGGATCCATATCATCGGCTGGGTTTTGATGGGTGCGTCGTTGGGTCTGACGATCATATCCGGCCTCGATTATTTTCTGAAGAATCGCAAGTTGATTTGCGAATCGATATAAAGATTTGACACACATTGGACGTAGCAGTTTTAAACGTCACGATTCATTAGGAGGCCAACATGGCAGATGAAAACAGAAGAAAGAGTTTAGAAATCGCGCTCAAGGAAATCGAGAAGGAATATGGCAAAGGTGCTGTCATGATTCTTGGTGAGTCATCAACCAATTTCAATGTCGAATCGATATCTTCCGGGTCAATCGCTCTTGATGCCGCATTAGGTGTAGGCGGCTATCCCAGAGGCAGGATCATCGAAATCTTCGGTCCTGAATCCTCAGGGAAAACGACATTTGCCCTCCATGCGATCGCCGAAGTCCAAAAGCGCGGGGGATATGCCGCATTTATCGATGCGGAACATGCTCTTGACCCGGTTTATGCCAAATCATTGGGTGTAGATATTGATTCGTTGATCCTATCACAGCCGGATACCGGAGAACAAGGTTTGGAAATCGCCGAAGCTCTGATCCGCAGCGGCGCTGTGGACATCATGGTGGTCGATTCCGTCGCCGCCTTGGTACCGGAAGCGGAAATCCGTGGCGAGATGGGCGATTCACATGTGGGACTCCAAGCTCGTTTGATGAGTCAGGCGATGCGGAAATTATCGGGTGTCTTATCCAAATCGCAATGCATCGCGATTTTCATCAACCAAATCCGTGAGAAAGTCGGTGTTATGTTCGGCAATCCCGAAACGACGCCGGGCGGAAGGGCTTTGAAGTTCTATGCTTCCGTGCGTCTGGACATCCGCAAAGGCGAACAGATCAAGGACGGCACTGAATTCGTCGGCAATCAAGCTCGTGTCAAAGTCGTCAAGAATAAAGTCGCCGCTCCCTTCAAATCATGCACGATTGATATCATATTCGGAAAAGGCATATCCAAAGTCGGCGAAGTAGTCGACCTCGCCGTCGAGAAAGAGATCATCAAAAAAAGCGGTGCGTGGTATTCTTATAATGATCAAAAAATCGGTCAGGGAAGAGAAAACGTCAAGAAGTATCTCGAAGACAATCCGGAGTTATTTGACAGCATCACCCAACAGATTCGCCAAACGCTCAATTTAAAATAAGAAGACCCTTGCGGTTTTCTTTTTTTTCGGTAAATAATTTTTGACTATAAGGTGTTTTTAAGATATAATATATCCAGTATAATCGTGTGTATTGACAGCGTGATTTATGAAATCATAAACCGCGCTTCTCTATAACACAACTGAATAAATGGAGGTAATAATAATGCTACCAGAAATTATTATTTCCAGTTTGCTCGGCTTAGCAGTTGGTGGCGTAATCGGCTTCCTTATTCGTGTGTCCGTCGTCGAAAAAGGATTCCAAACCGCACGCAACAAAGCGGAAAACATCATTGATGAAGCGAATACTCAAGCAGAAAAAATCAAAAAAGAGAAACTCTTAGAAGCCAAACAAGAAATTTACAATCTGAACCAAGAGAACGATAAGATTATCAAAGAAAAAAAAGCGATGGTTGTCGAAATGGAACACAAAATCAACCAACGCGAAGAAGTTCTCGAACGTCGTTCGGCCAATTTGGACAAACGTGAATTAAATTTGGATCGTAAAGAAGAAGTTCTCGATGAAAAGAAGAGCTTGCTTGAGGACAAAAACAGCAGACTGGACAGTATTATCCAAGAACAAAATACCAAATTACTCGAAATTGCAAATTTTTCGGAAGAACAAGCAAAAGACGTCATTATGAAGCGCGTCGAAGCGGATATGGCCCAGGAAATTGACCGCTATATTCGTGAACAAGAAGAAAATGCAAAACTTGAAGCCCAAAAGGTTGCCAAGGAAATCATCACCCAGGCGATTCATAAGTACGCTCAAGATGTGACAGTTGAAACTACGGTTTCCGTCGTCACTTTGCCGAATGATGAGATGAAAGGTCGGATCATCGGACGTGAAGGCCGCAACATTCGCACTATCGAAGCTTTGACCGGTGTGGATTTGATTATCGATGACACACCAGAAGCCGTCGTGCTTTCCGGATTCGATCCCGTACGCCGTGAAATCGCGAAACGGTCTGTCGAAACATTGATTCTTGATGGACGTATCCATCCCGCGAGAATCGAAGAAATCGTTGAAAAGACTCGGGTTGAAGTCGACCAATTCATCCGTGATATCGGATCGAAAGCCGTCTTTGACGCAGGAGTCGGCAGAATGCATCCCGATTTGATGAAGTTGCTCGGTCGCTTGCATTTTCGTACATCCTACGGACAGAATGCCTTGCAACATTCTCTTGAAACCGCATTTTTGGCGGGTAAGATGGCCGTGGAACTCGGCGAAAATGAAACGATCGCCAAACGCGCCGGATTACTTCACGATATCGGCAAAGCTGTCGACCATGAGATCGAGGGCTCGCATGTCGAGATCGGTATCAATCTCGCTACGAAATATCACGAACACATCGCCGTCATTGACGCCATAGGCAGTCATCATGGCGATAAAGAGGCCACGACGATCATCGGCGTTCTCGTGGCGGCCGCAGATGCGCTCTCGGCCGCCCGTCCCGGTGCCAGAAGCGAATCTCTGGAAAACTATATCAATCGCCTCACACAACTCGAAGAGATCAGTCGCTCGATTCAAGGCGTCGACCAGGCCTATGCCATCCAGGCAGGGCGAGAAGTCCGTGTCATCGTCAAACCGAATGAGGTGGACGATGCCAAAACATCTGTGGTCGCCCGCGAGATCAAGCAACAGATCGAAACGAAGCTCAGTTATCCAGGTACGATCAAGGTAACTGTGATTCGTGAAACACGCGCACAGGATGTCGCGAAATAAAAATCAAACGATGATAGCCTTCCGTTAAGGGAGGCTATCCTATTAAGGAATGATTGATATGCGTGTCTTATTTATCGGAGACATCTATATGGAACGCGGTCGTGAAGCATTTGACCGCTATTTTGCTGTGGTAAAACAACGTACGAAACCCCATATCGTGATTGTTAACGGCGAGAACATCGCCAATAACAACGGCTTGACCGAGGCCATCTACAAAGATTACCTTACGCGTGGGGTCCATGTTTTTACAATGGGAAACCATGCGTTCTCACGCAAGGATGCCAACGAAGTCCTAAACATGGATTATGTCGTCCGTCCTGCGAATTACGGGGAAGGCACACCGGGCAAAGGGTATGTCACCCTTCAATTCAATCAAAAAACCGTGACGATCATCAATTTGCTCGGGCGTGTTTTTATGCGTGATCCCATCGACAATCCGTTCACAGTGATGGATCGAATCCTCACAGAAATCAAAAGTGATTACGTCGTGTTGGATTTTCACGCCGAGGCGACGAGTGAAAAATATGCCCTTGCCCACTACCTGGATGGCAGAATCGACGCGATGGTTGGCACCCACACTCATGTTCAGACTGCGGATGAAATCTGCTTTCCGAAAGGGATGCTATACATCAGCGATGTCGGGATGAGCGGTGTCCGATTCGGAATCATCGGCGGTGAAGTGAAACAGGGGATCCGAAAATTCGTCACCGGCGTTCCGGAACGGGTTTTTCCCGAAAATAATGGCCCTCTACAATTCAGCGCAGTACTGCTTGATTTGGAACAAAAGAAAATCGAACGGATCGCGATTCAAGAACAATATGAGGGTGAACTACATGGGTGATGCATTCCAAAAGCCGGAAATCAAAGCGGCGCGCAAACGGACAAAAGAACGTCCCATGATTCGCGACTACGTCTTTGATCCACGGTATCTCGATCTTGGAAAAGGGCGGAAATATTTGATTCAGACCCATGGGTGTCAAGCCAATGAAGCCGATACGGAGCACATCGAAGGCATTTTGGATCAAGCAGGATTCATATCGACCCAAGTTGTGGAGGAAGCCGATCTCATTTTGGTGAACACCTGTGCCGTACGTGAAAATGCGGAAAACAAAGTGTTCGGTGAAATCGGCAGACTCAAGCAATACACCTACAACAATCCCGATTTGATCATCGGCATCTGTGGGTGTATGAGTCAAGAAGAAGTCGTCGTCGAGAAACTGATGCGCGTCCATCCACATGTGAAGCTGATCCTCGGAACGCATAACTTTGATCGGATTCTCGACTATATCCACAAGATCGATCAGTCGCACAAGCGCGTGATTGAAGTCTTTTCGACTGAAGGAGACATCATCGAACGCTTGCCCACTCAACGAAAAAGCCATGTGAAAGCATGGGTGAACATCATGTATGGCTGTGACGAGTTTTGTACGTATTGTATCGTGCCATATACGCGAGGAAAGGAACGTTCACGTCCATTTGATGCGATCATCTCGGAAGTCGAGACCTTGATTCAGATGGGATATCAAGAAATCACCCTTCTCGGTCAGAATGTGAATGCCTACGGTCTGGACCTTCCGGAAAAAGGCATTTCTTTTGCTTTTCTACTTGAGACATTGCGACAGATGCCGATTCCAAGAATTCGATTCACGACCAGTCACCCCAAAGACTTTTCGCGAGAGATTGTTCAAGTGCTCGGAAAAGGCGGAAACCTGATGCCCGCCATCCATCTTCCGGTCCAGTCCGGATCAGATGCCATTTTGAAGCGGATGAATCGAAAATATACGAAGGATAGCTATCTCAGGCTAGTCCAAGACATTTACGCCCACATTCCATCCGTATCCCTGACGACGGATATCATCGTCGGTTTCCCAGGTGAGACCGAAGCGGATTTTTCCGAGACGCTCGATTTGGTCCGCCAGGCGCGTTTCGAAGGTGCCTATACCTTCATTTATTCACCACGTTCAGGCACGCCTGCAGCGTTATTTCCTGATGATATTCTGTATGAGGTTAAGAAAGAAAGGCTGTATACCTTGAATCATTTGGTGAATGAGGGATTTTTGAGAGGAAACCAACGCTTTGTGCACCACAACGTCGATGTCTTGGTCGAAGGACGCTCAAAGTCGAACCAAGATAAGTTCACAGGATATACGCCGCATAATAAACTGGTCAATTTCGCCTCTGATCAAGACATCATCGGAAAAATCATTCCTGTGCAGATCATCGAGGCCAAAACATGGTCGTTGATCGGAGTGGTGGACCATGAATCGAATTGACGCCTTCTTTGAAGCTTTGACCCAGCACCCGACATACGTGAGGGTGCAACAACTCAAAGCAACGATTCTCAGTAGACCGGAATATCAGGAACGCTTTTCGAGATATCTCGAAAAACAGAAAAAGCATGTGCAAAAATTTCCACATTCTTTGAAATCGCTGGATTCATTGACGCCAGATTTGCATGAGGAACTATCCGCCATGAGTCAGGATCCTTTGATCAGCGAGTATTTGGACCTCCTCGATGAACTGAATGACTTGGTCCAAAATATCCAGGAAATGATCAATCTGTCCCT
>JAQVTV010000202.1 GCA_028699855.1 Candidatus Izemoplasmatales bacterium
GTGAATATCTTATTACAATTGGGCTACGAACATGTCTATGACCTTGGAGGCATTCTCGATTGGCCATATGACACCATCTCCGATGTGCTCGATTAATACCATTTGCCTACATTTGTAGGCTTTTTTTTGCAAAAAAAAGACTCACTCGAGTCTTTTCACAAAATGATTTACTTACCGAGCGGCGTTGATTCCTGCCACAAATCCACTGGACCAAGCCCACTGGAGATTATATCCCCCACAAGGTCCGTCGATGTCCATGACTTCTCCGGCAAAATACACACCTTTCACGATCTTCGATGCCATTGTTGCCGGATCTATCTGGGATAATCGAACACCTCCGATCGTGATCTGGGCCTCAGAAAAACCGAGAGATCCGTTTATCGGCATCTTCCATTCATAGAGCAATTCCATCAATTTTTCATATTGATCCTCGGACACATCCTTGAGAAGCAAGCCCGGCGAGTCAATCCCGATTTCTTTGGTGATCGGAATGATGAAACGTTTATGGATGAGACCGATTAGCGCTTGATTCAATGGCTTTTCGGGGTTCTTGCATATGCGGTTACGAACCGATGCTTCAGGGGTGGATGGCAATAGACTGAATTGGATGAAGGGGCGATGGCCATTCTTCAACAAGGCGTTCGCCTGGCGACTCAACTGCAGGATGGTAGGTCCGCTAAGCCCATATGGAGTGAACAAGAGATCTCCGGACTCGACTTGGACAACGTCTCTATCTCGAAGCAATGCTACATTGGTATTAATCTTCACACCCGCCAAATGGGAAAGATAGGGTGAATCGATTTTCAGTTTGACCAATGCCGGATATAACTCCGTACTTTCATGCCCGAGCATTCTAGCAATCTTTTCTCCATCTCCCGTACTGCCGGAAAGCGGAAAGGCTTTGCCTCCGAGCGCGATGACGATGCGGTCCGCCTCGATGCTTGAAGCATTCAGGATGTGGACACGAAAACGGTGCCCGATTCGTTCCACCGACTCGACGGTTGCATCTAAAACCAGCTGAATGGCGCGCATACCAAACTCATAGAGAAACACATCAAGGAAAGAGGATGCCTGTTCAGACATGGGAAAGACTTTTCCGTTCTCCTCATCCTTGGGTTCAATCCCGAGTTGTTGAAAAAAATCTATCGTATCCTGAGGAGAAAAGCGTGAAAACACTTCACGAACATAATCAGGATTATTATAATCTTGCGCTTGGGCATGGCGATTGGTGTAGTTGCATCGTCCATTTCCCGTCGTGATGAGTTTTTTTCCGATGCGATGATTCTTTTCAACCACCGTCACCCGCGCACCGTGTGACTGGGCAGCCAAAGCAGCCATCAATCCCGATGCGCCACCACCGAGCACAACAACGTGTTTTTGTTCCATCGACAACGTCCTTTCATTGAAGCTGTTACCAGTATACCATTTACATGAAGAAAGGTGAAGAGCGTCGTCCGATTTGAACGATGAACGCTTCGAAGGTTCGATGTGTTATCTTCCAGTGATGACATCCTGAATCATCGTATTGATCTGATCGATGTCCGTGGGGTTCAAGGAAGTCAAAGGATAGTAGATTCCTTCACGTCCTTTATCATAGTATGTGAGGTAGGCAATCGCCCAGTTCTTCCGCCAATGGTCAGTACTGTCGACGTACCCGACAATGATATCAAAAGCTTCTTCTAACGCGGTCGCATACCCGACCGATTCGCTGTTGAGGGCGACGATTTCCGGATCGAGCAGATAATTGATGAACTGATGCGCCAAGTCCGGATTTTTTGAGGCTGCGGGAATCACCATCGCATCGACGAAGACCATCGTCGGATCAGGTAGATAGATGTCGAAGTCTGCCTGGACTTGCGCGACGGTTTTTCCCTCTTTGATCTGGATGTACAATCGATCGAGATAATCACCTGTATATGCGAACGCGAGGTCAAGGTTGTTCGCTTCGATGTTGCGTTTGAGCGCATCGTTGCCCCATTCATCAAAATTCGCGCCTTGAAGCACTGTCTTTGCGGATTGCAGCAAAGTCGATGAATATTGATTCGGATTATAGCCTAAATGCATGAGCGCAGCGGCATACGCATATTGGGGAACATCGTACATGCCTCTTCGTGCATTCGGGAAATAGGTCTGTGCATCAAAATAGACCTCCCATCCATTCGATTCCAATGCGGATGCCAATCCGGAAACGCGGTTGTTGAAGATGATACCGAAGGTACCCCAAAAATAGGGTATGGCATATGCATGATAATCGACATCACTCCCGTTACGCGCTTCAGTCGTTTGATGCATCGAGGTGAAAATCTGTTCCACCCCATCCATGTATGTGACCAGATCGCGATTCGGCAGAAGGCTATAATCGAGTGGTAATAACAACCCCTCGCCGACCATTTTCTCTATCATGTAGTCCGAAGGAATCACGATATCGAATGGCGTCGTTCTACTTTTGATTTTCGAATAGAATTTTTCGTTGGAATCGGCGGTTGAAACCACAACATTGATTCCAAACTCGGTTTCAAAACGTGCGATGACCTCATCGCTCATGTACTCACCCCAATTGAGAATCCGCAATTTGGGTCGGGCATTACACCCCAATGTGAACAAAGCAGGCACAACCAGGAAGATCAGAATGAGGATTTTTTTCATTGAATACTTCTCCTTTTCGTTTTTTGGTGTCTTTGAATGAACTGAAAAATAAGTAACATGGCTAAGGTCAATAGCGTCAGCAAGGTAGAAAACGCATAGACCGATGGTGTGAGATTGCGTCGTCCGATTACCGAATATATCCAGATGGTAAGGTTGTCAAACCCGGCACCCGTTGTAAAATAACTGATCACAAAATCATCCACAGACATCGTGAATGCAAGCAACATCCCCGAG
>JAQVTV010000203.1 GCA_028699855.1 Candidatus Izemoplasmatales bacterium
CACGGTTGCTACTCAATTACCAACTCGAGTTGGATGGGTACCTTCCCGTATCTGTGACCAAGGGCGAGCGGGATGAATATTTCCGCACGATCGACGAGTTCAAGATCAACAAGGATATTGAACCGTTCACAGCTTTTCTTGCCGGGCTCGAGCAACAACGCATTCAAGATTTTCTTGATAACGCTTGATCAACCCGTTTCAACATCCACATAACCTCCTTTGACTGATAGAAGGAGGTTTTTTTATGCTTACATGTTCATACGTCAAATATTGGAAATATTTATCCAAGTCGAGAATGTGGGCGTTTTAACGGGGTTTATCCCAAATTTTTTGTCAGTTTTGCATCGGTTGACGTTGACAATATATATAAAAGTGATAAAATATCTCGTAGATGTTTTGAAGTTCAAAATATTTGAATTTAAAGCATAACACTAAAATTGGAGGCATATGATGAAAGAGAAATTAATCGCATTGATTGCAAGTGAACTGAGCGTTTCAAAAGAGGGAATCACACTAGAAACTGATCTTCAAGATGATTTGGGAGCCGATTCACTCGATGCAGTAGAGTTGATGATGGCGGTCGAGGATGCGTTCAACGTGTCGATTCCCGACCAAGAAACACAAGGATTGAGAACCGTTGGCGATATCTTGCGCTTGGTTGAAAATAAACTGAAATAACTTCTTCAGAAGCATTTTTCATAAGAGGAAGAAAGGCGGATGATTCTATGAAGACCATCGAAGAAATCAAGGCACTGATTCAGTTTTTTGAACAGACATCATTGACCTCTTTGGAGTGGACGATCGAGGGCGTGACGGTGAAACTGACGAAACCGGGGGATGAACTCCATGCAAGTACGCATCCCGCCCAAGCAGAAGCGAATGCTTCATGCCAGGGTCTGGTAGTGAAAAGCCCATTGGTCGGCGTTTTTTACAGCGCGCCCACGCCCGAACAAGACCCCTTTGTCCAAGTGGGTTCGGTGGTCGAGAAAGGCGAGACGTTGTGCATCATCGAAGCGATGAAAACGATGAATGAAATCAAAGCCCCGATTACTGGGAAAATTCTGAAGATCCATGCAAAAAACAAGGAATTTGTCGGGTTTGAACAGCCGCTGTTCTCGATTCAACATGACGCATAAACTGCTCGTTGCCAACCGCGGTGAAATCGCCGTGAGAATCATCCGCGCGTGTCAGGAATTGGGGATACGCACGGTGGCGATATACTCGGTCGCGGATGAAAACAGCCTTCATGTCAAGATGGCCGATGAGGCGATTTGCATCGGTTCTTCCTTGAGCGGAGACTCTTATTTGAATCTCAACCGCGTCGTGAGCGCGGCGGTGGCGACAGGTGCGAGCATCGTTCATCCCGGATATGGTTTTTTAGCCGAAAATCCGCGTTTTGCCCATATGCTCGAAAAGTGTGATATCACTTTTGTCGGACCCAAGGCGGATACGCTCGCTTTCGTGGGTGATAAAATCGCGGCAAAAAATTGGGTCAAGGGATTGAGAATTCCTGTGGTCGACGGTTCGGACGGACCAATTGATCATGCTGCTTCAGGAATCGAGATCGCCCGGAAGATCGGTTATCCGGTTTTGCTGAAAGCGGTGGATGGCGGAGGAGGCAAAGGTATCGCAGTGGCCGAATCCGATGCCGAACTCATTTCAGCCTTTTCGCGGATGCAACTGGAGGCGAAAGCTTCTTTCGGCACGGATTCATTGTATCTGGAGACGTACATTCCGCGAGCACGGCACGTGGAAGTCCAAGTCATGTGCGATCATTCAGGTAATATCGTCCATTTTACCGAACGTGATTGTTCGATGCAACGCCATAACCAGAAGGTGATCGAAGAATCGCCCTCACCCGTCATGAACCCTTTGCTCAGACGCAATCTCGCGCTCGCTGCGGTTCGGATCTGTCGCTCTTTGAATTACCGGGGTGCAGGCACCATCGAGTTTTTGCTCGATCAGGAACAGAAGTACTTCTTTTTGGAAATGAATGCCCGGATTCAAGTCGAACATCCCGTGACAGAGATGGCCACGGGTGTCGACCTCGTGAAAGAACAGATTCTTATCGCGCTCGGAGAAGCGTTATCCATCAAACAATACCAAATCAAAACGAAGGGCCATACCATCGAGTGCCGAGTGAATGCAGAAGATGTCTTTCATGATTTTATGCCGTGTCCGGGGACTATCCACAACGTGGTGATGCCCGGAGGACCGGGCGTCAGGATCGATAGCCATATCTTCAATGGATATGTGGTGCCCTCATTTTATGATTCATTGCTCGCAAAACTGATCGTTCATGCCCCGACACGGCTAGAAGCGATTCGGAAGATGCGGGTGGCGTTGGCAGGGTTCATCATCGACGGCATCAAAACCAATATCGATTTCCTATATGTGATGATGCACAATCCAACCTTCATCAAAGGCCAATATGACACGACTTTCGTGATGAAAGCGATCCGGGAGGAACTTGATGGCGAACTTTATCGATAAACGCAAACGCGAACTGGAGATGTTTCAAAAACGCTACCGTCACAAACGGTCGATTTCAGCACCGACAAAGAATTCGAAAGACCTTTTGCGCACGTGTGGGTTTTGCGGTGAAATGATCCTCTTGGATATCATCAAGGAACACAATCACATCTGCCCATCATGCGGTGGATATTTTCAAATCGGCGCACGCGAGCGGATCGACATGCTTACCGATCGCAATTCATTTGTCGAGACACATACACAGATGATTTCGCTCAATCCGTTGGATTTTCCTCATTATCAGGAGAAGTTGGCCTCTGCACAAGAAGCTGCGAACGAAGTCGAAGCGTTTATATCGGGTCACGCTACCCTGTCGGGAATGCCTCTGGCCATCGGCGC
>JAQVTV010000020.1 GCA_028699855.1 Candidatus Izemoplasmatales bacterium
TTCTGCTCAATTTCAGTCGTGATAAACTCGTCGATGACGATGCGCTTGAACAAGCGATTGCATCCGGTTTGATTCGAAAATATGTGACTGATTTCCCGAACCCGAAAACAGCGCAGATGCAAAACGTCATCGCCATTCCTCATCTCGGAGCTTCAACCGAGGAATCGGAGGACAATTGCGCGTCCATGGCTGCGCGCCAGCTCATCAGTTATGTTGAAAGCGGCACGATCATCAATTCGGTCAATTTTCCGAAGATTGTGCTCCCGCCGAAGGAGCGAATGAACCGCGTCATCATCCTCCACCGTGCCATCGATGGTTTCTTGACCAGCGTGATGAAGAAGCTCGAAGGCAAGATCGCGATTCAAAGCGTCGTCAATCAAGCGAATTCCGCTTATGGCGTGACCGCCTTTGATACCAAGCAAACGATCACACCTGACGATCTATCGATGATCGATCACTTACCCGGTGTGATTCGCACCCGATTGGTATAATCACAGATATGTACATCGCCTCCGGAGTTTCCGGAGGTTTTTTTGTGGATTGGATCAGGAGATCATCCATGCGTTGGCAGGTGTATGAGTTGCGAAACACCGGACAAAATCATCCTATTATTGGAAATGACTCAAATGTATTATAAATGTATTGAAATAATGTGGCATCACTGATATAATAATGATGAACATGAATAAGGAGGGGGATCATGAAGTATCTCGATTTTAGAAGTGAATACGATAAGTTTCCCAAAACACGGATTTTCGGATATACAGATCAGGTATGGTCTCGCGTTTCTCAGATCGCTGATAAGATCCAGAAAATGACCGGCGTAATCGCAATGGAGACTTATCCGGGAGTCATGATTTCTGATATCGAAAGCACCATTCTCTCTCAACTTCAAGGTTATGATATCATCCATATCGAAAAATGCCGCAAACCCCTGAAGGCGTTGGCGCGTTTGCTTGATCCATTATTGACGGATGACCGCGTTTTCGGCATGATGAATACGCTCATGATTGAAGATCTCTATGACATGGACGCGATCGCCAAAATCAAGAGACAATGCATGAACACCAGCCGAAACACGATTATCATCGGGTTTGGCGCGAGCATGATCCCTTATGACCATTTGCTATATTTTGATATCACCCGTTGGGAAATCCAATTGAGATTCCGTCAAGGAATGGCGAACTTCACCGCAGACAACCCGGGAGAAGATCCTCTACGCAAATTCAAGCGCGGCTACTTTGTGGAATGGCGGATTGCCGACCGCATCAAAAAAAGTCATTTGTCGCACAGCGATTACATCATCGACGCACATCGCGTCGGATCCTATACCATGATTACGCAGGAAGCATGGCAACACGGCCTCAACCGCCTCTCGCAACAACCTTTCCGACTCATTCCGTATTTTGATCCCGGTGTGTGGGGCGGTGATTGGATGCAAGAAGTCTGCGGTCTCGATGACAACAAACTGAACTATGCCTGGGCGTTCGATGGCGTACCCGAAGAAAACGCGCTCTGCCTGCAATTCGACGATGCACTCTTCGAGTTTCCCGCGATCAATCTCGTGTTTTTCCGTCCGATAGAACTATTAGGAAAGCGCGTATTTGAGCGATTTGGCACTGAGTATCCGATTCGCTTCGATTTCCTTGATACGATGAATGGCGGAAACCTTTCGCTTCAAGTCCATCCGCTGCCGAAATATATCCGCGATACCTTCGGCATGGATTATACACAGGATGAATCCTACTATATTCTCGATGCCGGACCCGATAGCGTAGTCTACCTCGGTTTAAAAGAAGGCGTGAAGCCGGAAGCATTGATTTCCGACCTCGAAAAGGCTAACCGTGGACAAGGTGGATTTGATGACGAAAAATACATCAATCGCTTTCCGGCCAAAAAACATGACCACTTTCTTATTCCTGCAGGGACGATTCACTGTAGCGGAAAAGACACCATGGTCCTTGAAATCAGTTCGACACCCTATATTTTTACCTTCAAATTATGGGACTGGGACCGGCTCGGACTCGATGGCTTGCCCCGCCCCGTTCATATCAATCACGGCAAGGAAGTGATTCAATATGATCGTACGACCTCATGGGTCCAGGAGAATCTGATCAATCGTTTCGAGAAAATCTCGGAGATCGAAGAGAAAACCGGGCTCCATGAACTGGAGTTCATCGAAACGCGGCGTTTCACGTTTATGGACAAAATCACCGTTAAGACTCATGAATCGTTTGCCCAGTGCAATCTCATCTCCGGACGCGCCGCCATTATCACCTCGGAAAACGGAAGCTTCGCTCCGTTCGAGGTCCATTATGCGGAGACATTCGTCATTCCCGAAACCATCAAACGTTTTTCCATCGCTCCGAAGTATCCGGGAGACACATGCATGCTCATCCAAGCCTTCGTCCGGTCATGATCACATTCACGATTGAATATGTTACATACATTTGCTATAATGGGTCAAGGAAGTGATGATATGAAAGTCGATATCTCGAGTAATCAACCGTTTTATCTACAGATTCGCAATGATCTCAAACAAAAAATCGAAAGCGGCGAATGGCGCGAAGGCGCGCTCATTCCCTCGGAAAACGATTTATCGGAAGCTTACGGCGTCAGCCGTGTGACCATCCGTTCGGCAATCAAGGAGTTGGTCAATGAACGCTATTTGATCCGACGTCCCGGTTTTGGTACCATGGTCTTTCAAAACAAGGAATCTCTTTCCAATTTCACGCTCGTGCGTTCGTTCACCAACGAGATGAAGGAAATGGGGATCATGAGTCGAACGCTCGAGAGCGAGTTCGAGTGGATTAAGGCCGATTTGAAGCTCGCCCAGATTTTCGGCATCGAAGAAGGAGATCCATTATACAATCTCAGAAGAGTCAGAGGAGACAATGTCCCGATTCTCTATTCCGACACCTATCTTTTACCCGTCATCGAGATCAGCGATGATGTGTGTTTGGGCTCTTTGTATCAATATTTGGCCAAAAAGGGAATATTCTTTGACCACTTTGAAGAAAAGGTCTCAGCGGTGAAAGCACCTCGTGAAATCACCCAGAAGCTCAAAATCTATTATGATGCACCGCAACTCAAACGGATCCGTTACAGTTATGATGAAAACAACCGCCTCTTAGAGTACACCGAAACGTATTATAATTCTTTATTATATGAGTATCGCACCTCGATATCCTATCGCAAGAAGTAGTCTTCTTGCTTTTTTTTGCGTTATTTTAAACAGAAAATATTAAATGTATTAAAAATGTATTGTAATGAAAGCGCCCACATGGTATACTATCTATAAGATTTGCGGCCTTGGGGGTGACTCACAGGATGAAAACACCTTTCTTTTCTTTCGGTATCATCCTGCTCTTCCTACTGATGGGCTGCTCCGGGGGTACGACTGTGACCTTGCCAGCATGTACGTATCAGTTTTCGGGGACCGAGGGAGAGCGCATCTCAATTCAGAGTCTTTCGTCCGAGACTTCCAAAATCGATGGAAATGTCGATTATTTTGTGCATCCGTGCAAACCTGAGGCAGAATATCCTTTGCGCTTTTATGAGTCGAAAATCAAAAGTCACGTCTTCTTTGTCAGCTTTGACAAGATTTATCCCATTTCGCTCATCCGATGGTTCAATCCATCATCCGCTGACACCTTGATTGAATCCGTATCAGTCGATGTGTCCTTGAATGGTCTTGCTTACACCCGCGTACGCTCAAATCAACCTCTGACAGAAGGATTGAATGCCGTTTCGCTGTCCGAGGTGAGCGCGAAATATATCCGTTTCACTTTTCCTGCGACGGCAGATGCCACCTACACCCTAGCGCATCTTGAGTTCATCCTCGATATGGGTTTGATCGTCGAAGAAGATATGGATTGGACCCTTGCATTTCAACGATATGAGTACTGGACAGGCGCAGACGGGATATTTTCGTTCAATCTGCTCGGTGACGACCGCATCGGCGCGGATCGGTCCAAGACGGCATTTATCTTCAGCGATACTTTCACGGGAGCAGTCAACCCCTTCAACAACGTCCGCAATAGCATGCGCTTGATCAATAATTCTCTGGGTTATTACAACGGGGACAGCGACATCGCCTCAGGGATGCGTTTCGAATACCCCGTCAACGCATCGAATCAATCTCAAAGCGCCTTTGAACCGACGGAATATCTCGGTTATCAGGCGTCGAATCTGCTCGACGCCTACGGCTTGGATATCTCCTATGATCCCGAAGGGAAATTGACGAATACCGCCAATGGCATCATGTGGAAAGCACCTTTCAGAAGCGGCATCGAGCTCATCTTCGATTTTCAGAGTGAGGTCTCGCTTGAAACGATATATATATGGAATTTCAATGAAACGCCGGGGCTTGGTGTTTCCGACTTCCGGTTGTTCGCATCCGCCGACGGCGAGTCTTGGGTCTTGATTGATACATATTCCATGGCCCAGGCAAGCGGTAATCCCGATGAATCCTATTCCTTATCGATATCCATTCCGTCACAGACCGTTCTGAAGCTCAAGTTGGAAGTGCTATCGAGTCACGATGATGAGATGGTCGGTTTGGGAAAAATCGTGTTTATCGATCATGATTCGATGCCTTTGTTTGCCCAGGTCAGCACTACAGACACATCGCCTGAAATCACGGGTAACGAGCTGACGGCACGGTTATGGCTTCAAGACGGCATCGTGCTGGGCAACGATTTCTATTGTTTTCCGATTCTCGTCAAAGATACGCCTGAGGCGTTCGAAGTATTCCGGGTCGGAATGATCCATACGCCGATCGAAGCGGACCGGTTCGTCTATGAAGACGCGACATACATGACTTCGCCACTCATGAGTTTCACGCCCGAGGGCGGAATCATCTATTTCGGAGCGGGCGTGATGGACAACCGTCCGCAAGATGGCTACATCTATGTCTACGGCTACCTCGATCTCAATGGTCGTCATCTCATCGTTTCCCGCACCACCGAGGAAGATTTCACCCACTTCAACCATTGGGAATACTTTGATGGTTCGGGCTGGTCCCGTGACATCAATCAATCCTACCCCTTGATCGACAAAGTGTCTGCAGAACTCAGCGTAACGTATATGGATCAAGGTCTGTTTGCCGGAAAGTATATGCTGGTAGTCACGGAGCACACGGTGAGCAGTCGCATCGTCTATGCGCTGTCCGATACCCCCTATGGAACTTTTGGTGCATATCAGCTGCTCTATCAATCGATTGAACACACCCTCTATCGCGGGGCGATCACCTATAACGCCAAAATGCATGCGCACTTGAGTGAGCCGGGAAGTTACTTGATTTCGTATAACGTCAATTCGACCTCGCCTGCCGCATTGTATAATGCCAATGTGTATCGACCGCGATTCATCCGCGTTACAGAAGTCAAACCCATGGAGGACAACGATTCATGAAAGTGATCAAAGAAGTGGTCTTGGACCAGGGAAGCCACACGCTCAAACTCGACAAAATCTACCCCATCGCATCGGTGGAAGGAAACCACATTGCCCAGATTCGATACTTGGCCGACCACAAACCGGCAGTATCCGTCTATTCCGTGGTCTACGCCGATGAGATCGCACTCGACATCACTGCCAAGGATTCGATTCGCGTGATGCTCGGCAAAGGATACGTGGTTTCCATCGATCCCGTGTGGACGAAACGCTTTGCGAACCGTCAAGGCTGGGCCGGGGGGGATGGCATCTATTCGTTCAACCTCTCTACAGGCAACGACCAGTTCGATCAACACACGCCTGCCACCAACCTCTTTGTGTTTGGCGACACTTTGGTCGGCCGCACCGACAAAATCACCAAACAACGCTATGAACCGCTGATCATGACAAACAACAGCATGGCCTATTTCGACAAGGGGCAGGATCAGGTGCACTTTCATTTGAACCGCGGCGTGAAACAATCGATTGAATCCTTTTTCACTCTTGCCGATCGCGACAACCGCAAAGGGACGATTCCGGAAAACCTCGTGCAGGAGTCCGAGCGACTCAAAGATCTCTTCTGGATGAGCAGTTTCCATCCCGAGACGGTGACGATCACTTTTGATCTCAATCAGAAAGTCGATGTGACGCATATCGATGTCTTGAACTACTGGAGCCAAGAATCTCCGTCCTTATCTTCACGCGGAGTCAAAGTCCTGCAACTTTTCGGATCGCAAGAAGGAAAAAAATGGGACTTTATCGGTGAGTTTCAACTAAAACAGAGTTTTTCCGATGAAGATATTTCGACGATTCCCGTCGAGAAGATGTATCGCTACTTCAAGTTCGATATCAATCCTCATCCCGGAATCGGGAATTACGAGGACGATTACGAAGAAGCTGTGTTCGCGTTGAAGCGTGTGTCTTTCTTCCATCATGCACGCAAGTACCGCGATATCCGTGTGGAAGCGTCGTCCATCATGCTTGACGAACCCGCCAACGCGTGGATTTGGCTTCAAGACGGTGTCGTGAGCCAGAACCACCTCTATTTCTTTCCTTATACCGTCGTCCAAGATCTCCAACAGCCTGAGGGCTTGCAGTTCGCCATCAAAGGGATCTCGATGATCAAAGTGCCAATCACGAACGAGAGGTTGATTTACCAACACCAGAGCCAAAGGCCTATACCCTTCCATGGCTTGCATCACGGAAGCGAATACGCGTTCGGCGGTGCGGTAATGGCCCAGACCAAGCAAGCGGGCTCAATCAATCCCGATGGCTATGTCTATATCTATGGCTACAAAACGACAATAGGACTCCGGCAAATGCTCGCCGCCCGCGTGAAAGAAGAAGATATCGAGTTGTTTGACCGATGGGAATTTTATGATGGCACAGAGTGGGTCAGCGATTATCTGAAGGCCAAGCCGCTCTTAGACCATATTTCCACCGAGTTCAGCGTGTCTCGCGTCCTCGAAGGGGTCTACCAGGATTTATACCTCGTCGTCTTCACTTTCGATACGGATACCGCGCAAGTCGCTTTCGCGCTCGGGGAAACCCCGGTGGGGCCCTTCACGGATCCGGTGATCATCTATCACACTCCGGAACAGGCGATATTTGGCAAAACCACCTATACGTATAATGCCAAAGCCCATCCCCAACTTTCGAAGAGTACGGATGTCCTGGTGACTTACAACACCAACACCTATTCATTCCCGCACAATATGGAGAATGCGGAAGTCTACAATCCCCGTTTCCTCCGTTTTAAGGATACGTCAAAATAGTTTAAGAGGCACAGACGCATGTCAGAATTGATGCTCCCGAAACAAAAGTATCGCTCCCGTAAGAAACGAGCCAGAATCGTACGTTTGATCTTGCACATCGTGCTCCTTTTGTGTTCGTTGGTTTTCGTATTTCCATTTTTATGGATGCTCGTGACCGCGCTCAAAACACCCGCAGAACTTTTGCGGGGGATCGATGTGTTCTTTCCTGCTAAGCCCCAATGGTCGAATTTTATCGATGCCGTGCAGAAGATTCCTTTCTTCATGTACTTGAAAAACAGTCTGATCATCGTGGTATTGGTCGTTTTCGGGACAGTCATGAGTGCGACGACTGCGGCGTACGCTTTCGCGAAACTGCGTTGGAAAGGCCGTGACAAATGGTTTATCGTGATGTTGGCGACGATGATGTTGCCGATTCAGGTCATCCTCATTCCGACCTATGTCATGTATTCGTGGATCGGATGGCTCGGTACGCGTTTGCCCATGATTGTTCCCGCATTTTTCGGTGGCGGAGCGGCCTTCTATATTTTCCTGATGCGCCAGTTCTTTAAAGGCATACCCAAAGAACTCACCGAAAGCGCGATTATCGATGGTGCGAATCATTTCCAGATATTCCTGAAGATTATGTTACCGCTGTCCAAGCCCGCCATTGTTACCGTGGCCTTATTCACATTTATGGGCACATGGAATGATTATTTCGGTCCACTGATCTTCTTGAGCAACCCCGACCATTGGACGCTCGCCTTGGGTCTCAGGGCATTCCAGACGCAGTACGGTGGTCAATACAACTTGATGATGGCTGCGTCCATCCTCATCATGTTACCTACCTTAATCATCTTTTTCTTCGCACAAAAAACGTTTATTGAAGGAATTAAGTTTACTGGAATCAAGGGATAGGAGGTTATCCATGAAAAAGTTTTTGTCAATCTTGCTCTTAGGTTTACTTTCACTCGCGCTGTATGGTTGTAATGATGATACGCCCACAGATCGCATCGAAATCACTTTCTGGCATATGTCACCGGTTGGAAGTGCATCTTTTTCTGACACCAGGCGCATCATTACTGAGTTCAACCAGTCACAAGATGTCTATTTTGTCAAAGGCACGGGATTCTCGTTCTGGGATTACTGGGATAAAATCGCGGTTGCCATCAGTTCACGGACCGCGCCCGATATTGGTTTATCCACCATCGATGATGTGCCCATCCGGGCAGAGGCAGGTGTACTCTATAATCTATCAGAACTCATAGAAGCGGATCCAGATGGCATTGAAATCGATCAGCTCTATGACAGTCAACTCAGTTTCGCGACATACGATGGCCATCTCTACGCCTTGCCATTCACCGCGACGACACGCGTGTTGTATTATAACCTCGATATGTTCACCGCAGCGGGTCTATCCGCAGACGACGTGCCGACGACGTGGAGCGAACTCCATACCGTCGCCAAACAACTCGATATCGTCCAAGGGAGTTCCATCCAGCAGTTGGGTTTTGATCCGACCTATGGGAATGCGACGTATCATGGCTATTTGTGGCAAGCCGGGCTCGACTTCTTCGATGAAGACTTGAATCCCACATTGAACACCCAGGGTCATATCGATGTCTTGCAATGGATGATCGATTTCAACAGCGAGTTTACTCGCAGCCAGTTGACGGCGTTCGGCGATGCCAACACGATGCTCGGAATCAACCCCTTCGCAGGCGAACGCGTGGCGATGATGATCGAAGTCGACAGCCTATATCAGACCATCAAAGAAGCAGGAGCGGATTTCAACTTCGGTGTGACTTCGATCCCGGTGCCCGATGACGGCGGGATTCGCGTCAATTGGGGCAGTGGATTTTCTGTGGAAATGTATGACAACAACAAAAATACCCCCGACAAAAAGGCCGGAGCCTGGGAATTTTTGAAGTATTTGATGAGCAAAGACACACAAAAAGATTTGTCTGAAACCAACGGATGGATCATGGCGCACCAAGGCGCGATGCTTGAAGTCGCGGAGGGAGACGCCATCATGACGCGTATCCTCGAAGAAGTGGCGTACGCACGCGACAAAGTATATGTTCCTTACGCGCCATCATGGCATGGCAATGACTGGCAATCGTATTATAACGATGCACTGACCGGCAAGAAGACCGCCGCGCAAGCCTTGGCGGATGCGCGGGCGAATTATCTCCAGAAAAAAGCGAACTGGGAAGCAACGCGTTAAGGAGGACCATGATGGGAAAAACCATTTCGATCATCAAAATGCGCAAGCAGGAAAATCTGATCGGCTATCTTTTCGCCTCGCCGTGGCTTTTTGGTTTGATCGTCCTCGGGTTTTTTCCGATTTTGATGTCGTTTTACTTCAGCTTCACGAACTACAACATGGTATCCGCCCCGAAAATCATCTGGTTCGAGAATTACCGGATTTTGCTCACGAATGACAACTTGTTTTGGAAGTCGCTCGGCATTACGCTCTATCATGTCGTGATTGCGGTGCCTCTGGGGATTTTTGTGGGTTTGTTCCTCGCTTTTCTCCTCAACAGCAAGATCAAAGGCATCAGCATCTATCGGACTTTGTTCTATTTGCCGAACGTGGTGAGTGTCGTGGCGATGACTCTGCTTTGGATGTGGTTGTTTCAACCCAACTTCGGACTGATCAACCAACTTCTAAAACCGCTGTACGATCTATTCAAGATGGAACCGCTCGGTTGGTATCTCGATCAGGATCTATCCAAGCTCACTTTGATCCTGATGGGATTGTGGACGGCTGGAGGATCGATGGTGATCTACCTGGCCCAGATGCAGGACATTCCTGTTACCTTGTACGAGTCGGCGGATATCGATGGGGCTTCTTGGTTCAAGAAGATGATCCACATCACCCTGCCCCTCATGACACCCTCGATCTTTTTCAATTTCATTATGGGGCTGATCGGTTCGTTCCAAGTGTTCACCATCGCTTATATCATGACTGGCGGCGGTCCGTCGCGTTCCACCTATTACTATGCCTATTATTTGTTCGATAAAATGATGAACGATAATGCCATGGGCATGGCTTCTGCGATGGCATGGATTCTCCTCGTCATCGTCCTCATCGTCACTGTGTTTGCATTGCGTCTGAATAAATATGTTTTCTATTTGGGCGAAGATTCATAAAATATATGATAATATATAGGAGGAAAAACAATGTGTAAGAAGATTTTAATGATTTTTGGTTTACTGGCAACTGTATTGGTTCTTGGGGGCTGCTGGCCCGCTGAGATCGGTGTCGAAACCGAATTCACGAGTCGTTCAGGCGGTGGCACCCGCGTGTTCGTAGTGGATATCATGGATGACACCTTGGCGACCGAACCCATCACGAATCCCGATGACCCAGATGGCACCGAAGGTAAAGGCGCAGTCATCAACAACAAGCATATTACGGGTGGGTTAGGAGCGATTCAAACCTGGCTGGAACAGTATGCACCGGATTTCATCACGGTGAAACCGATGACAACTTCGGGCTATCACCGGTATTTCACCTTCGAGTTCAGTTTCAAAGACTTCGACGAGTTTCTTGAGAAATACGAAGCTTTGGTCAACCTGAGCCCGACGATGAGTTGGAGCGACTTTGACGCCGATGAAAAGCCCAAGTGGGTTTGTGAAGGCGGACAATGCACGTTCACCGAGAGCAAGGCGATTTTGGAAGCTTCACTCGACTGGGCGTTGGATGGCATCTTCAACGACATCTATGATGCGGATGATTTGGCGGATTATGTCGGCAAAGCCGATATCAGCGTGCTCGCCAACTACAAGCTCTATGTCGGTGATGGCGAATATGAGGAACTCCAACACTTCGATGCGGATGCCATTGATGGCGCTGGAACCGGCAAAGTGGTCTATGTGACCAGCGAAACTTTGACCGGAACGGGTCAAGTCCCGATGGCGGGATGGCTGATTGGCGTCATCATTGCCGGTGTAGTACTCGTGGCCGGCGGTGCAGTTGTCCTCGTGCTTCTCTTAGGCAAGAAGAAAGCTGTAGCATAAAAACGAATTAAGGAAACAGGGAGGCCCGGATGCAGCGCACCACCTTCAAAGATCTCTACAAGGATATCATCGATTACATCTTGCTCAATCTCATTTTTCTTGCGACCGTCTTATTGACCGCAATGGTGACGTTTGGAGCGGCATTAAAAGCGCTTTTCTACGTTTCCAGGCGATTGAGTGCGCACGATCTCCAGGTATCTGTGTGGCGCGATTTCTTCAAGAGTTTCAAAGAAGAGTTCGGCTTGAGTACTTTGATTTGGTTTTGCACAGTGCTTTTGGGCCTTTCTGCGTATTTCGGTTTTCTGAGCGCGATGGAAAACGAGCAGATGATCATCCTCGTTTTGCTGATCGTCTCCGTTCTGTT
>JAQVTV010000204.1 GCA_028699855.1 Candidatus Izemoplasmatales bacterium
AGAACACCGGTCTTCGGATGACCGATCTTGCGCACATAAACGGATGCCGAATGCGTTTGAACCATGCGCGCGGCAACGCTGTCATGGATCTTGATATGGGATATCTGAGGTCCAAAATCAAACGCCTCCAGAAAAGCTTCGATGTTTGATACTGCCATATACTCACCCTCTACTGATCAGGGATACTATCCGGTTTACACCGGAGTATGATCTATCATTTATTATACCATTGATGGTTTTCTTTGGAGTGTGAACCACAAAATATTCTGATGATTCCCTGCATACCGACACCTATCTTGTCATGACGAGCGCAAATGGAGGGATACATCACCAAATATGCCTCATCCATTGCAAATACCTTTATTTTCTCACCAAATTCGAGTAAAATATCAGTGTGAGGCGATGATGATGAATACGATATCCGAAAAAGGCAAAGCATTCTATACGCGTCATCCGGTGACGTCTACGCTTCTCTTGATCAACACCGTGATGCTTTTTGTTATTCTCTTCATGGGCGGATTCACTTGGCAGAATTTGCTTCGCCTTGGTGGTCTCGTCCCGCTTTTGATATCCGAAAACCAAGAATATTATCGCTTATTAACACCGATGTTCCTCCATGGAAGCATCTTCCACTTCCTTGCGAACTCCTACTTCTTGGTCTATTTCGGGGGCTTTGTGGAAAAACTCCTCGGTTCACGTCGCTATGCGCTCATCTATTTAGTGAGCGGCTTGGGCTCGAGTTTGCTCGTATGGTGGTTGGGAGATCCCATCACTGTGACCATCGGCGCAAGCGGATCCTTGTTTGGCATTTTGGGTGCCTTGTTGATTCTCACGTTCATCCGAACCCCTTGGTTTACTCAAGCCGGTATGAGGCAAATACGGTATTTGGCCATCATTAACCTCATATTCACATTTCTGTTTCCCAACATCAGCATCTATGGTCATCTCGGCGGTTTCGCCACCGGCATTATCTTGATCTTAATTGCCACGCCAAACGTTCCGCATTTCTACAACAGGTATCAGACGCAGAACTGGCCACCGCGTGACGATTCCATCATCGACAACGACGATGATTATCACGTGTCTTAAGCTCAATCCGATTAGCTTCACAAGTCATAGATAAGTTACCCGAAGCGTTGAATCCCCGCTTCGGGTTTTATGTTTATGTTTTATCCCATCACTTTTTTCAGCATGTTCGCTATCATCTTCGCTGCAAATTTAGGGGCGAGGCGAGTCAAGAAATTCATGAATTTGGCATCTCTTCCCGCCATGACCATGTAGCGATTCTTTTCCATCGCGGAAATGATGATTTCCGCAGCTTTCTCCGCTGTCAGCAACTTCATCTTGCTCGGTTTGTCGGTCGTGGTTGACTTCATTTCCACGTTGGAGTTCTTCGAGATATCAGTCGCCACGCCACCCGGATAGATTGCCGTGACTTGGACATGGGTATCTTTCAGTTCCGCGTACAAGCCTTCAGTCATCAATTTGACAGCGGCTTTGCTTGCGCCATAGATGCTCTGCCCGGGCACAGGCACAAACCCACCCATGCTCGATACGTGGACGATATGGGCTTCTTCTCGTTGAAGTAAATAAGGGAGAAACGCCTTGACCATATGAACTGTTCCGTAAAAATTGACATTCATTACCCGTTCGATGACATCGTAGTCAAGATCATTCACATGGACAAAGGGTTGAATGATTCCCGCGACATTCACATATCCATCGATAGCGCCATGTGCTTTATGGATGTCCTTTGCAAGTTGAAACACCGCTTCCTTGTCGGCAATATTGACGATGTGTAGCGAGAGATTGTTGTTCTTTGACGCCAGTTTCTGCGTCTCTTTCAAGCCTTTCTCGCTTAAATCGACCGCAGCGACCTTTGCGCCTTTTTCCAAAAGTTGAAGCACGACTTGTCTGCCGATGCCGTTGCCACCTCCGGTGACCACAAGTACTTTTCCGTTTGCTTTCATAACGACCTCCTTCAAATATTGAATGATGTGTCTACACATATATTATATAGTAATTGCGCTTTTTATCATAATCATCTACTTATTTGATGCATGATGGAACCCGGAATCGGCATAAGGTGTGTGATAAATACCCGCTTAAATCGCAATCGCTTCATATCCATAAACAATCGATCGATTATCCACGATACTAAAATGATGTAATCAAAATTTTAATAATTTTAATGTGAAATGAAAAATATTAAACAAAATATAAAAATTTATCTTGATTTTTTATTGCATAATCAATATAATTAATTTGGCATTCAACAATCACACATATTGGAGGTGGATGAAAGTGCTGGATCTCCTGCTAAAAAAACGTAAAAGTTTCATCCAGTATCTCGTTGCTTGTTGCTTCTTCGTCATCCTTGATGTCATACAGGCTTTCGTCATCGCCATGATTTTTCAAGCGGTTGAAGTCGGAACCATTCCATATTTCAATCAAACCGTGCTTATATCCGTACTGTACATGTTGGTGAGTTCCGGTCTGTTCATCCTCTCACGATTGTTGCGAATCGCTTTTATGCGTGATGTCTTGCATGAAGTCCGCGTTCGCGCCTTCGAAAAAATCTTGTCCATGTCACAGCGGGAGTTCAACCAAAAATCCCGAGACGTCTATTTTTCTAACTTGACGAATGACATCAATACGTTTGAGAACACCTTCTTCATCTCTTTGCTCAATTTTCTCATCCGCTGTGGTTCATTCATCGCCATTATGACTGTACTCATGATCGTCAACTGGCGTGTCGGCCTCATCATATTGGTCATTTCCGGTTTTGTTCTGCTTATTTCCCGATTCTTCTATCGTCGGACGCTCAACCTCCAACAAGAGAAATCCACTGAGAACGAGCG
>JAQVTV010000205.1 GCA_028699855.1 Candidatus Izemoplasmatales bacterium
CAAACAACTGACCCATCAAATGCGTTTAAGATTGGCGGAAACGATCAAGAAACGCGCGCTCGCATATGCCGTGGCACAGGTGGACGCTGAGGAAATCGATCGAATCAACATTTTGGAAGCGTCGCGTTTGGCGATGCTCAAAGCCATCCAAGCGCTTAAAGAAAAGCCGGATTTCATATTGACTGACGCGATGAAACTACCCACATGTTCAGTCGAAGTCCTCGATATCATCAAAGGTGATCAATTATCATGTTCAATCGCTTCCGCGAGTATCCTTGCCAAGACGAGCAGGGACCATTATATGGAAGAAATGGCGAAAACATATCCGGGGTATGGGTTTGAACGCCATAAAGGATACCCGACACAGGTGCATGTGCAACAGATCAAGTCCTTGGGTGTGTGTCCGATTCACCGAACTTCATTCAAACCGATCAGGGATCTTTTGAACACGCAATTACACCTCGAATGGGAGGATCATGATGATTAGACTGGCAGTTTTCGATCTGGACGGCACGCTACTCGAGACTTTATCCGATATCGCCGCAGCGACCAATTGGACTCTGAATGCCTATGAGCGATACCCGCTTTCACGAGAACGCATCCGCAAATCTCTGGGGCTGGGTGTCGACCATCTCGTAAAGCGCGTGATGCATGAACGAGACATTCCCGCAGAGCAGTTTATTGAATTCAAACGTGTGTATCTTGAGCGCTATCGCCAACATATGATGGTGCTGACCCGACCGTATGCAGGGGTTGAGCACTTGCTTCAAGAGTTGTTTCAGGCGGGAATAAGGCTCGGTGTATTGTCAAACAAACCGGAAGCGGATGTCACACCGATCATCAATCATTATTTCCCGGATATCGATTTTCGGTTCGTCTTGGGAAAATCACCCGATTTTCCGGGTAAACCCGATCCGACATATCTCAATCATGTGATAGGGCTGTGCGGTGTAAAGGCCCAAGAGACAGTTTATATCGGTGACACATGGGTTGATATAGAAACGGCAAAGAACGCCTCAGTGATGTCCATTGGTGTGACGTGGGGCTTTGGCAAGAAAAGGGAATTGGATCACTATCATGCGGATCATATCGTCTCGAAATCCATCGAGATCAAAGAGATTATTCTAGGAGAAAAAGGATGATTATTCGTTATTCGGAAATGCTGAAAGAGGATTTGCGTGGAAAACTCATCATTTTTCCGACTGATACAGTCTATGGTGTCGGGTGTTTGTATGATGATCTGGTCGCTATTGAACGGATTTTTTGGTTGAAGGAACGCGATTTTTCGAAACCGCTGGCGGTATTGGCGGGAGATATGAATCAAGTCGCGACTCTGGTTCATATGAATGATGACATCATTCGACTGGGTGGCCTACACTGGCCGGGGGCTTTGACCCTCGTGGGGAGCAAAACGAAGGTCGTTCCTGATTTGGCGACTTCACATCGGCAAACCGTTGGCATCCGGATTCCCAACCACGAAATCGCTTTGGGATTATTGCGCCATTTCGGACCGATAGTCACGACGAGCATCAACCGTTCGACGGAACCTGCACTGGTCAGATTTCGCGATGTGTTGACCTATGAAGGGCAGGTCGACTATGTGATTGACGGCGGCGATTTGAGTGGTGAACCCTCAACCGTCTACGATACTTTGACCCACAGCGTTCTGCGTCAGGGAAGTGTCATCATTTCAGAATAGGACGCGATTCGCGTCTTTTTTCATGGTTTTATTTGTTGGATAAATTGATTGTAAACACAGGGGTGTTTTGTTATAATTGTAATGGTATGAAGCCAACCGAGAGGAGAAAACCTATGCTTGTAGCAATCGGATCAGATCATGCGGGTTATCCCTATAAACAACCCATCATCGACCAACTCATGCGCATGGGCCATCAAGTGTCCGATTTTGGATGTCATTCCAATGAACCGACGGATTATCCCGTTCCGGCCATCCAGGTCTCAGAAGCCGTACGGGACCGTAAAGCCGATTTGGGCATCTTGATCTGCGGGACCGGAATCGGTATGGCCATCGCGGCGAATAAAGTCAAAGGCATTCGCGCCGGGAGTTGCCAGTCCGCTTTTGCGGCGACCGCGATGCGGACGCACAATCAAGCCAATGTACTGTGTTTAGGTTCGCGAGTCAATACGCTGAGTGAAGTCCAAACATTTGTCCGCTTGTTTATGACTGCGGATCCCGATCCCAGTCCAAGGCATCGTAATCGCATCGATTTAATCCATACATACGAGGAGCGTGGCACATGGGAAAAGTAGTGTTGATTCAACATCCTTTGATCGAACATAAACTTTCGATCATCCGTAACAAGCATACGGACACCAAGACATTCAGAGAAAATGTGAATGAGATCGGTAGTCTCGTAACGTATGAGATCACCCGTGATTTACAGACAAAACAAGTGAAGGTCGAAACACCGATCTGTGACACCACCAGCCATGTATTGGCCAAGGAAGTCGTGATCGTCCCGATCCTGCGTGCGGGATTAGGAATGGTCGATGGGATTCACAATTTGATTCCTACTGCTAAAATCGGCCATATCGGTTTATATCGCGATGAAAACACGCTGAAACCACATAGTTATTACGGCAAATTTCCCGATATCCTTCAAGATGCAATCATCTTTGTCGTTGATCCGATGCTCGCCACCGGTGGTTCGGCCGTCGCGGCGGTGGATATGATCAAGCAAAGAGGCGGAAAAGACATCCGCTTCGTCGGACTGGTTGGTTGTCCCGAAGGTATCAAGTATTTGCAGGAACATCATGACGATGTCGACATCTACCTCGTATCCATCGACGAGCGTCTGAACGAAGTGGGATATATTGTTCCCGGTTTGGGTGACTGCGG
>JAQVTV010000206.1 GCA_028699855.1 Candidatus Izemoplasmatales bacterium
TTCGACGCATCAGATGATCGAAACCACGCTGTCTCGTGTGGTTCGCGAGCATGAGGAAGATCGAAAAGTCTTATTCGAGACATTGCAAAAGTATTTCGTGAAAGATGTCATCGATCCCTAAATCATCGCCAGCGAAACCAACGTCCTCGAATATGTGTTGGATCAATATCACAAGGAAGTTCAAAATAAGATCGCGATGACCAATAAGCAGATTTACAACGACTTCCTCAAAGCCATCACGCTCCGGGTTGTAGATACCTATTGGGTGCGCCATATCGACGCCATGAGCGAACTCAGGCAAGCGGTCACGCTTCAGAGCTATGGACAAATCAACCCTTTGCGTGAATACCAGGAGCATGGTTTCGAGATGTTTGAAACGATGATCGCCAATATTCAAAACGACGTGACCCGCTTTGTGCTCAAAGCACAAGTGCGTCAAAACACCGAGCGCGTCCAAGTGGCCAAACCGATGCAAACGATTTCGGGAAAAGAAGACGATTCCCGTAAGCGTCAACCGGTCAAAAACACTTCCGCTAAGGTCGGCAGAAATGATCCCTGTCCGTGTGGAAGCGGGAAAAAATACAAACATTGTCATGGGCAGAACGCCTAAGTCTTGATAGGAGAATCGATGAATCATTTGGAGTTGAAGTCGGTCTTAGCTGATTGTCGCAGTCGCTTTGATGCGCTTGCGGAAACGGTATTGATCGAAAAGGAAAAACATAAACTGCAGACATTGGAACAGAAGACGCTCGCGCCTGATTTTTGGTCTGACCAAAAAACGGCGCAGCGCGTGTTCTCGGAACAAAACGCGATCAAAGCGATTGTAGCCAAGTATCAAAAAATCCAAAACAATCTGGAAACGCTTGAACTCATGTATGAACTCGCCTTGGTCGATGAGGAAACCGACTTGACCGAAGCCGAAGCCCTGTTGCGGGAGTTCGATCAAGATGTGGAGAATCTGACCATCCAGGTATTGCTTGACAAGCCGTATGACAAGTTGAACGCCATCCTTGAGTTTCATCCGGGAGCCGGGGGAACAGAAAGCCAAGATTGGGCCGCGATGCTCTTGAGAATGTATCTGAGATGGGCAGAAGCCGAAGGCTACAAAACACAAGTGCTCGATTATCTCGATGGCGAGGAGGCGGGGCTCAAATCGGCAACCATCCTGGTCTCCGGCCATAATGCGTACGGCTATCTCAAGGCAGAATCGGGTGTCCATCGCCTGGTTCGAATTTCCCCGTTCGATGCCTCAGGCAGACGCCACACGTCATTTGCGTCGGTATCGGTCGTTCCTGAAATCGATGATACGATCGAGGTGGAAATCAACGAGCAGGATTTGAAAATCGACACCTATCGATCGAGCGGCAACGGCGGTCAAGGTGTGAATACGACAGATTCAGCCGTACGCATCACCCATTTGCCCACGAAAGTCGTCGTGACGTGCCAAAATGAACGCAGCCAACTTCAAAATCGCGAGACGGCCATGCGCGTCTTGCGCGGAAAATTGTATCAACTCGAACTGGTGCGGAAGCAACAAGAACTCGACGAATTGTCGACGACGAATGTTCAAAACGCTTTTGGGAGCCAGATTCGCTCCTATGTCTTTCATCCCTACTCCATGGTCAAAGATCACCGGACGAATGCGGAGACAGGCAATATCGCCGCTGTGATGAACGGGGATCTCGATTTCTTCATCCATGCCTATTTGATCAAGTCGAAGGAATAGCATATGATGAAACCGCGAAAAATCCGGCGAATCACCTTTTTGGAACAATGGTTCTTTCTAACCCTCGGTGTGTTGATCATGGCCGTGGCGTTTTACTTTTTCGTCATTCCCTCCGGGATTGTCGTAGGCGGAGTAACGGGTATCGCGATGATCATTTCTCGTTATCTGTCCTGGTTGCCGATTTCGGGGTATGCCTTCATCTTCAATATGGTTTTTTTGGTACTGTGTTTCATTTTTCTTGGAAAACGGGAGTTTATCCGTAGCATCTATGGTTCAATGCTGTTTCCTTTGTTTATCCTGATTTTCGAACTGACTGTACCGAATCCTGTGTTTTCTCCGGCCGATATGCTTTTGGTGGCGCTGTATGCCGGAGGCTTGATCGGGATTGGGTTCGCGATTGTCATCCATTACGGTGGCACGACGGGAGGAACGGATATACCAATCAAAATCGTGAAGAAATACACGCGGCTTTCATTAGCGATGTCTGTCTATCTCATCGATGCTTCGATCATTTTGGTGGGGGCGTTGACTTCTCTTGGCGGCATCGGCAGTGGATTCATTGAAGCGTTGTATGCGTTGGTTGTCGTGTTTCTCTCGGGGAAAGTTGCAGATTCGTTCTTGCTCGGAATCGAGCAAAAAAAGGCCGTTCATATCATCACCGATCAGCCAAAAGCGATTAAACGGGCCGTGTTTGAGCGATTCAGTCGGGGCATGACCGAAATCAAAAGTGTCGGTGGCTACACCGAAACCGAAAAAACCTTGCTCATCATGGTTATCCAGAATTCGGAGTATCATTTTGTGCGTAACTTGATCGTTTTTGCGGATCCGAAGGCTTTTGTGTTTGTCACACCTGCATCAGAAATCCATGGTGAGTGGTCATCGAAAGCGGAGGTGTTCATCGATTATGCCGCGCGTCAAGATGCTCAAACGAGAGAAGAAACAGTACCGGGTGAGCCTGGAAACGAATGAGGAAGTCAAAGAGTATGTAGTCAGTGAAGACCTCGTCCTCACCTATCGCCTGCTCAAGGGAACCGTGATCGAAGGCGACCGCTATCATCACTTTCTCGAGGATGTGCGTCTCGATCCCATCGTGCAAAAAGCGAAGCGTATCCTC
>JAQVTV010000207.1 GCA_028699855.1 Candidatus Izemoplasmatales bacterium
GGGGTGTATGAGTTCATTATCATCATCGAAACAACTCGTTTGGATCATCTCGAACGTACCATCCGAAACTTCCGTCAGAGCTTTGATTCCGAAAATCTCAAAGCCCATCGTCCCTATCAACTTCAATGCAGTTTTGGTTGCGAGATCTATTCTTCTGCGTTTCCAACGTATCAACATTTCCTGAAGCATTTGGATCATTTGATGTATCACAACAAAGTGACAGAAATCCATGATCAAGCAAACGTCACTTGAGGCAGCCTCTAAGAGGTTGCTTTTTTTGTATAATGGACAATCGTTTACTTTTAGTAGAACTAGTTTATTTTATATCTGATGGCGTATTGTGATTTCGCGCGCAGTTGCTTATAATGATATTGCATCTTGTATTGGGAGGTGAATCGATGGTCATCGTGTTTGTCATCGATAATTATGGTGAGTTTTCCAATGGCACGACGATATCCGCGTTGCGTACGAAAATGGAACTCGAAGCACGCGGACATACGGTCCGAGTCGTGTCTGCGGGTCCGGTTCGTGGTGAGGAGTACTATTCCTTGAACAGGCGGTTCATTCCGATTGTCTCATGGGCATCTCGGCGTCAGCACATGTATTTTGCCCGTCCCGACAAACGGATTTTGCGTCGCGCTTTTACGAATGCGGACATCGTTCATTTTTTTCTGCCATTCCGTTTGTCGCAACAGGGCGTCAGAATCGCAAAGAAAATGAGGATTCCCGTGACTGCTGCCTTCCATACGCAACCCGAAAACATCACGTATGGGGCAGGTTTGGGACGTCTGGGACGTCCGATTGCCTGGATGTTGTATCAAAGTTTCAAGAATGATTTTTATCGCCATGTTTCGCGAATCCACTGTCCTTCAACCTTTCTCGCTTCTGAACTGAGAAGAAACGGATACAGCCAATCACTCCACGTCATATCGAATGGCGTCGGCGACATGTATCGCCCATCGATCAAAGCAAGCGAGCCATCACAATCATTTACGATCGTTTCAATCGGCCGATACGCTGCGGAAAAAAATCAGGAAACGATCATTTCTGCGGTCGGGCGTTCAAAATACCGCGAGCGCATCCATCTGATTCTTGCCGGATTCGGGCCTCGAGAAAAACGATTGAAAAAGTGGGCGAAGAAACATCGCGTGCGTACGACTTTTCGCTTTTTTTCACAGTCGGAATTGTTGGAAGTGCTACAAACGAGTGATCTATACGTCCACGCTGCCGTAGCTGAAATTGAAGGCATCGCTTGTCTTGAAGCGATCGCGTGTGGGCTTGTTCCAATCATTGCACAGTCAAAGAAGAGTGCCGCATCTCAATTCGCATTGGATGAGAAAAGCACCTTTCATGCGCGCGACGCTTCAGATCTTGCCTTGAGAATCGATTATTGGTTGACCCATGACAAAGCACGAATGGATCAGTCGATTGCCTATCAGCAAAGCATGGAAAAATATCGGATCTCACATTCTATCGATTTGTTTGAGGAGATGCTCAATCAAGCTGTAGAGGACCATCAAAGATCGTTGCTGGCACAAACAAAAGCACTCAAAAAAGTCAGAAAACGAATCACATTCCCCGTCTATAAGCGGATGTTGTCGTTTGTCTTCTATTATTTGATTGCATTTCCGTTGTTATGGATTTATGTGACATTTTTACTGGGGGTCCGCTTTCGTCATCGGAAATATCTTCGAGATATCAAAGGGGGAGCTGTATTGGTGTCGAATCATGTTCATACGTTGGATTCAGCCATGAATGGAGTCGCTGCCTTTCCGAAAAAGCCCATTTTCACCGGATTGAAAGCCAATTTCCGGTTACCGCTCGCGGGCTTTCTCGTGAACATTCTCGGGACGGTTCCGGTTCCCGAGACAAGAAGTGAATCACGGGTGTTTCTCAATGAGTTGACGCGCCATGCCCGATCGGGAAGATTTGTCCACTTCTTTCCCGAAGGACATCTCATTCCGTATGATACGGAACTTCGTCCCTTTAAGAAGGGAGCATTCCAAGTGGCGGAAGAAGCCGATGTTCCGATAGTGCCCATCGGCATCGCGTTCAAGGAGAAAACATCGATCTTTCCCTTGCTGGCCAAGCAGAAGGTCGTGTTGAGCGTCGGAAAGCCGATCTATCCCGATTCATTTCGCCTGAAGCGTGAGCAAATCGCATACTTGCAGGACGCATCGTTCGGTGCGATGCAATCATTGATCAAACTCCATTGATGCATTTTTGAGCACGAGATGTGATTCATCAGGATTCAATGGATATTCTTGCGGCATCAGATATCATATCTGGTGCTGTTTTCATGTCTTTGTGCTAAAAGTATTGAATCATGCTTTTTCTACGTATATAATAAAACAGAAGAACGGGGGAGTCATCGTGAAAAAAATCAAAGCACGACTTTTGAAAGCGCGGAGCCTCATCAGTATCAAAACCTATAAAAAACCATTTGTTTTTATCATATTATTGATGCTGTTCATCAATATTGTCATTCTTTCCATCGCTGCAGTTATCGCCCTATTCATCGATGATACTTTTGTAGGCTTCATCGATGCTTTCGCGAACGGAAGCATGAAATGGCTTTTGTCGCCGAACTCGATTCTTGTCATCGACAATCCCAAGATGCTTTTCCTGGCTGTTGTCGTGCTGATCACCGGAATGATTCTCTTCACCGGAACGATCATCGCTTTGACGACCAATGCCATCAAAGATTATTTTCAGAAGAAACAATCGGGATCGGGCAAGATCTATTTGGAACATCATGTCGTCATTCTCAATTGGAACAATAAAGTCCCTGAGTTGGTAGCTGATTTGTTGCATGTGGAAAACAGTCAAATGAC
>JAQVTV010000208.1 GCA_028699855.1 Candidatus Izemoplasmatales bacterium
AACGTCGCGTATCGATGGTTTTTAAACATTTCGTTCAGCGAAGAAGTGCCGCACTTTTCCACACTCAGTCAATTGTATCGAAGAAAGTTCGAAGAGAACGAGGTCTACGAACAAATCTTCGTGAACATCATGAAACAGCTACGAGCGAAAGGTTTGATCAATACCAAACAGATTTACATTGATGGCACACATATCAAGGCAAGCGCAAATAAAAAGAAGTTCGAAGAGATAGAAACAGAAAAAGACGCAAATGCATTTGAAGACATTATTCTGGAACGATTGAACGAGACTAGGATTAATGATGGAATGAGCGAAGTCATGGAGTTAAAAAGAGAGGTCATCAAGAGGAAGATATCGACAACGGATCCAGAATGCGGATACTTCGTGAAAGGCGAAAAAGAGAAACAAATGGCCTATGTGGCGCAGGTTGTCTGTGATGAGAACGGATATGCGTTAGATTGTGAAGTCGTTCCTGGGAATGTGCATGACAGTCAATCCTGTCGACCGGTATTGGAAAGAGTATTAAAAGAATATGATGTTATGGCAGTCGCCGCAGATAGTGGATATAAAAATGGCGCAATCGCAAAACTCATCTTGAGTTATGGTGCATTATTCTTTACAGCATATACAAGACCTAAAGGGAAAGATGGTTATTTCAAGACCAAGGAATTTATCTACGATGAGTATTACAATCAAATTCTTTGTCCGAGTGACAAACTATTAAAATATCGAAGAACGGATACTCAAGGATACAAAATCTTTGAGGCAGATAAAAGCGATTGTGGATTATGCCCATTCAAGAAACGATGCACAACCAGGGAAGCGAAACAAGTACATCTATCGATATTTCATGATATTTTAGAATACATTGAAGACTTACGACATACAGAATATGGTCAAAAGACCTATAAGAAGCGAAAAGAGAAAATAGAACGACTCTTTGGGGACGGAAAAGAAAAGTACGGTATGCGGTACACCCATCTTAGAGGACAAAACCGAGTAAGAAATCATATCTTACTCACTTTGGGCTGCATGAATCTCAAAAAAGGCGCAAGATACCTTGAAAGAATGTCTAACCCAGACTTCGATTTTACATGTTAATGATGAATTTCAACAAAAAAATCGACTATGACGTCTAACATAATCGATTTTTAATTTGTTATACCCAATTTGTCAACAGTCTGAAAGGAAAGCTAACGGCTTTCCTTTTGTTTCATGCGGTCAAAGACAATATGATATCCATCAGCGCCGTAAATGAGTGATTTGTTGACGCGGCCGATGGTTGTGGTCGAAGCCCCCGTTTCATCCATGATGATCTGATAGGACACCTTGTTTGCGAGCAGTTTCGCGACGCGGATCCGCTGAGCCATGGTCTGGATTTCTTTGATGGTGCATAAATCTTCAAAAAAACGATAACATTCGTCCTTGTTTTGAAGATGCATGATCGCTTCGAAAAGCAACTCGGTATCGGGACTTTTAATTCGGGAATCATATGACATCATCATCACTCCATTTCAGTCATGTCAATCGTTATTCAGTATAGAACGATTTCAGTATTCTGTCAATACGGTGACACGATATCATGATCGATTGCTTTTAGGGAGATTGAAGCATTTTCTCTTGAAGCAAGGCATTCGCCTTGGTGAGGGACATGGGATAATACAAATGGTAGCCCTGACCGAAATGGCAGCCATGATCGGTGCAGTATTGGTATTGAGTGGGAGTCTCGATGCCTTCAGCGACGATTTGGTAACCGAGGTTGTTGACGAGTTGGATGACGGACTGTACGATCAGTTCCTCGCGGTCATTCTTCTCGATGCTATTGATGAAACTTCGGTCGAGTTTGATGATGTCGATGTTGAGCATCTTGATGTGGTTAAGCGAAGAGTATCCGGTGCCAAAATCATCAAGTGCTATTTTTAGCCCCAGTTGTTTGAGTTTTTGAATGCGGTTATACGCTTTTTGGAGATCGGAGATGATGGCAGTTTCAGTGATTTCAATCGTGATGGTTTTCAAGTCTCCGGTATATGCGGAGAGCAGTTCAAGAATTTTTGCGAAGGATGTATCACTGATCAGAGATTTGCTCGAAAGATTGAGAGACAAGTTTAGGTGTTGTAAACCTTGGAGATCCCATTGACGCTTATGGGTCAATGCATTGTGGACCACCCAGGCTTCAATCGCATATATTTGGCCAGTTTCTTCGGCGAGAGGGATGAATTCTCCCGGTGATACGAATCCCTTGTGAGGCTCGTTCCAGCGAATCAATGCTTCAAACCCATGAATTTCTTTCGATTTCAAACGGATGATGGGTTGGTAATAGAGTTCAAACTCCTGTTCTTCAATCGCTCGTTTGATTCTTTTCGCCATATCGATATGATAGAGGCTGTCGGTCTCAATATGATCCATAAAGAACGCAAGGCGGTTTTTGCCTTCTTTTTTTGCATAATACATGGCGATATCAGCATTCTTATATAAGGTGTTGAAGTCGTGTCCGTTATCCTTGGCCACGGCGACACCGATGGACAATGAGATATAGAAGGAGTGGTCGAGGATATACCATGTTTTCCCGATCTCTTCCTTGAGTGAATCGATGAGGATATGGACTTGTGATTCGTCGGTGAAGTGATCAATGATTAAAGCGAACTCGTCACCCCCTAGGCGGGCGACGTGATGCGGCGGCTGAATGACCTTTTTCAAGCATGTGGCGATGTGTTTCAGCAACTCATCCCCGATGTGATGACCGAGGGAGTCGTTGATGTATTTGAAATTGTCGATGTCGAGATAGGCCAAGGCAAACTTGACTTTG
>JAQVTV010000209.1 GCA_028699855.1 Candidatus Izemoplasmatales bacterium
TTTACTTCGTATGTGCGGTTCAAAATCCTGACGAGTTAGCATATATCACACCGGTTGAAGAAGAAGAACCCAAAGAAATCTATTATCTCGTGGATGACTTCGTGTATGAAGACGAAGACGCATTTGAGGCTGAGTGGACGCAACGCACCAACGGCACAAATGTGAGTCCGAGTGTTTTGATGAACTTGGATCCAGAAAATGACGCCATGATCTTTGCGATGCCCGATGCGGCGAACAACGGATGGCATATCGCACGCAAGTACGATTCACTCGCATCTTTCGGTGTTCCCGACGAATACAAGTACCTCGCCTTCTACATGACAAACAATACGGGCAAAACGACGGCTGCGGTTTGGCTATATTATGCGGGGACCCAGAATTCATATGCGGTCACGCTTCCACCCGTCGGTGAAACCGGATGGGCCTATGTGGATGTCACTGCTTCAGGGCATCAAGTGAGTGGCATTACGGATTTCGGACTTGGCTTCAATAACTGGGCAGGCGAAAATCAATATGTCGGTTCGGTGACGGTTTTCAAGATCGTCATGGTCGAAAAACCCTCGGATTTGATTGATGTCGATGTTCCCATCGTCGTTGAGCCACCGCTTTATCATGTGGTCGAGTCGTTTGAGTACAAAGACGAAGATGAATTCGAAGCCGAGTGGACGCAAAGAACAAGCGGAGCTAATTATAATCCCGGCCCGAGAATGAATTTGGATGCAGAACGTGAAGCCATGGTCTTCACACTTGCTGACCCGATCAACAACGGTTGGGACTTAGCCCGTAAATATTCATCATTAACCACATTGGGTGTCAGTGATGAAATGACGCATCTGGCATTTTATATGACCAACAATACCGATCAAACATCGATCAAAGTCTGGTTCTATTGGGATGGCAGTCAAAACAGCTATACCATGACCATGCCAGCGATTGGTGAAACCGGTTGGGCGACCATTCCTTTCTCGATGAGCAGCAAACTTCCTAGTCTAATCACCGACTTCGCGATTGGCTTTGACAATCAGACTTGGTCGACGGTATCGGGATCCTATACCATCTATGAAATCGGTGCGATTGATGATCCTTCAAAATTGGATCAAGTCGATGTGTATGTGCCAGTGATCATCGAGCCACCCCTATATCATGTGGTAGACTCCTTCACGTATGTGGATGAAGATGCGTTCGAAGCCGCATGGACGCAAAGAACCAACTCTGTTAATTACAATCCCGGTTCGAGAATGAACTTGGATGCAGGACTCGAAGCCATGGTCTTCACGCTTGCAGATCCGATCAATAACGGTTGGGATATGCCTCGCAAATATTCTACGTTGACAGCGTTGGGCGTCACTGATGAAATGACGCATCTGGCATTCTATATGACCAACAATACCGATCAAACCTCGATCAAAGTCTGGTTCTATTGGTCCGGTAGTCAAGACAAATACACGATGACCATGCCAGCGATCGGTGAAACCGGTTGGGCGTATATTGCCTTCTCGGTCTGTGGAAAACTTCCGAGTCAAATTACTGATCTCGCCTTTGGCTTCGATAATCAGACTTGGTCCCCCGCAGCCGGATCCTATACAATCTATGAAATCGGCGCAACCGATGATCCTTCGAGATTGAGCGCAATCGATGTCCTTATTCCCGATAACATCAACAATGCACCGGTCGTATCGATATCTCAAGAAAATCTGGCTATCCTTTCGGGATTGACACTGGAGGAAGGCAAGGACATCACCACATTGATGAGTTCGCTCCTCTCGATGATCTCGATCGAGGATGTCGAAGATGGAGTCATTGCCGCAACGATCGATATGGTCGATCTCAAAGACATGAATCCATTTGATCCCGTTAGGGGTTCGTACGCGATTGAAATCCAAACGAAAGACAGCGAGGGGCACGATTCCAATGTACTCACGATTCCGCTGTCGATTGTCGGGATCGTCGACGATTTTGAAAACTATGTCGACGACGCAGATTTCAAGGCGGAGTTCCCGCTATATGGATTCCGTTCGGGTACCGGATGGAGTGTGGATGCTGGAGCATTGGTCGTAGGTGACGACAACGCACTTCAATTGACTTATCAATCAGGTACCAACGGCATTCGCTTCAATATTTCCAAAGCGACGCTTCTCAGTTTGGGCGCTGAATACATCGGGATCAAGATCACCACGTCTGAAGTGCTTTCAGGCACACCGAAATTCCAAGCCTTCGAATATGATTCATCTGGCGGTTATTCGGAATTGTACGGACTTCAAGGGATGATCTCTGCGACTGCGACCGGGACTTATGTCTTTATTCCCGTGAGTGCACTCAAAGATACCACCGCAACAATATCCATCCTGATTAATGTCGGGGCAGGAAACACCGGCACGATGACTTTGGACAACTTAGTAATTAAATAACCACATTTTCATCAACAGATGTTTGGAGGAAAGGCGATTGCCTTTCCTCCAACGATGTTGTTGGATTTCAAACAAAAAAACATCGCAATTGACAAGCGAAAAAGGTTTACAAATAACTGCTTTTCATATATCATATTATATGCACGCGCCATTAGCTCAGTTGGTAGAGCAAATGACTCTTAATCATTGGGTCCCGGGTTCGAGTCCCTGATGGCGCACCAGGATACACTATGAAGACTTGTCGTTCCATGGCAAGTCTTTTTCATATTCATCCATCGCGAGCTCTGTGGGAAGAATCAACATGAGATCACGGTCAATCATGCGTCATGCATGTCGCGAATGACATCCATTCATAAGGAATACGCATATCAGAAATGAGGACATGACGCATATA
>JAQVTV010000210.1 GCA_028699855.1 Candidatus Izemoplasmatales bacterium
AATTGCCCTATGGCAATGACGGGTTGTTCACGCCCGAAGATTATGTGACGCGCATCAACACGGATTTGGCGAATGACTATGGCAATCTCGTCAGCCGGACGATCACGATGGCGAACAAATATTTTCAAGGACATGTCACACGCCCCGTACACACACACGCCTTGGGAAGTTATGAGGCGGAGTTGAGAAATCAGATTGCGGAGAACGTGGAGGAATATATCTCCTTTATGGATGAGTTCAAGGTGACGAACGCATTGTTCGCCATTTCCAAACTGATCGCGAGAACCAATAAATTGATCGATGAAACGACGCCATGGGATTTGGCTAAAAATCCAAATAATCACGATGCGCTTGAATCGGTGTTATACCATTTGTTGGAAGCAATCCGGATTGCCACGATCCTCTATGTGCCCGTTTTGATCCATACGCCCGACAAGGTGTTTTCGATGCTTTCGGTGGAGAATGCACATCAAGAATTGAAGAAAGCTGTCTTTGGCGTGAAACAAGACTATGACGTTGCACCTCAGGCGACCCATGTGTTTCCGAGATTGGATGTCGAAGTCGAAGTGGAAGCGATTCGTCACATGATGACTGGAACAGCGGCTCCGAAATGCTCGCCCATCAAAAAAGAAATAGCGATTGAGGTTTTCGACCAGGTCGATATTCGCGTCGGCACGATCATCAAAGCTTCAGCACATAAGAATGCGAAAAAATTATTGGTGCTCAGCGTGGATACGGGTGATCGCATCCGCCAAGTCGTATCGGGGATCGCGGAATACTACATACCGGACCAACTCGTGGGCAAACGCGTACTAGTGGTGTTGAACTTGATTCCGGTCAAGTTGCGGGGCGAAATCAGCGAAGGCATGATTTTATGTGCGGATACCGAAAAAGGGATTACGCTGGTCGAAGTTCATGAACCCGTTGAGAACGGGGGGATCGTTCGATGAAGAAAATCCGCAAACTGTTTGGACCGCTCGATCACAAGAAGGAACTCCGGACGATTGCCCATGTCGTGATCGGTACTATCATTGCCGGACTTGGCATATTGTTTTTCATTGATCCCGCCAAGTTGTATACCGGCGGTATCACGGGTTTGGCACAGCTCATCATCAACATCATCGAACGCATCACGCATGACGATATCGTCATCAATCTCGGTTTGCTTTCCTTCATCTTCCAGATTCCCCTGCTGATCTTTGGCTACTTCAAACTGAACAACCGTTTTGTCTTTTACACTATTCTTTCGGTTGTGATATTCTCGATCATTTTATCGTTCAATGTTTCCACGCCGGTTCTCGGCGATGACATTCTCGCAAACGCCTTGATTGGCGGAATTCTCGGCGGGTTCGGTAACGGCTTGATCCATCGTGTCGGTGCCTCCGGTGGCGGCACATCGATTTTGTTTCAACATTGGAGTATCAAGACCGGCAAGTCCGTCGGTCAATATCAAATCGTGCTCCATGGCATCGTCATTCTCGCAGCCGGCATCATTTTCGGAATCGAGATTGCCATTTATACGATCATATCCCAGTTGGTATCGTCGATTGTACTCGACAAGATATTCACAGGGTATAACTTCATGAAATTAGAGGTCATCACGGCGAACGGACAGGAAATGGCGGATGCATTGAAATCACGTTTGCCTCATGGCGTCACGATGATGGACGGCTTAGGGGCTTATACCTCCCAACCGCGTAAAGTGCTCTATGCCGTGATTTCGGTGCATGAGATCCATAAGTACATGACCTTGATCCGAGAGATTGATCCGGCCGCATTTGTGGTCATGACGGGCGTCTCGAAAGTCATGGGCAAGTTTACCAAGAAGATCATCGACTGAAAGCGATATTTGTTGACTATCATAGATCGAAGTGATATTATATTACAGGTACATTTTTGTTTTGAATCCCACAAGCTCTTTAATTTAATTAAGGAGGAAAACCAAAATGAAAACCTATATGGCAAATGCACAAACAGTTGAACGTCAATGGTTTGTGGTCGATGCCGCTGGTCAAAAATTAGGCCGCTTGGCGACCGAAGTAGCGAGCGTTTTACGGGGAAAACATAAACCCACTTTCACTCCGCATGTGGATTGTGGCGACTATGTCATCGTCATCAACGCTTCTGAAATCGAACTCACCGGAAACAAATGGAACGATAAACTCTATCACACCCATTCGAATTATCCCGGAGGTTTGAAAACAAAAACCGCTAAGGTCATGATGGCTGAGAAGCCCACAAGAATGGTCGAACTTGCAGTAAAAGGGATGTTGCCGAAAAACAAACTCGGCAATCAGATGTACAAAAAACTATTCGTTTATCAAGGACCGGAACACAAACACCAGGCACAGCAACCCGTTGTGATGGAACTTAAGGGTTAGGAGGAATCGAGATTGGCAAAATCAGTTATGTATCGCGGCACCGGTAGAAGAAAATCCGCTGTTGCGCGCGTCATTTTGCGCCCGGGAAAAGGGAACTTCATCATCAATGACAGAAAGTTCATGGATTACATTCCCTCGGCCCTCGCGCGTCTCGACGTACAACAACCCCTCGTCCTTACGGCAAACGAAAACACATTTGACATCGACGTCAACGTCAACGGTGGCGGCTTGATCGGACAAGCCGGAGCTATTCGACTTGGCATCACACGCGCTTTGCTTGAAGTGAATCCCGAATATCGCAAAATTCTCAAACCAGCAGGACTCATCACCCGCGATCCGCGCGTCAAAGAACGTAAAAAATACGGTCTTAAAGGCG
>JAQVTV010000211.1 GCA_028699855.1 Candidatus Izemoplasmatales bacterium
GAGAGAATTTGGGATCACGCATGCTTCGCGAAGTCGAAGGTATTGATGTGCTGATCACCGGGCATCAGCACCGTTCCATCGCGCGGACGATCGCGGGCGTGACGGTGGTACAACCCGAGAGTTATGGCCGGGCATACGCCCGAATCGATGTCGCCTTTTCATTCCGGGATCGCTGGGTGGTTCAGGAAAAGTCGGTTCAACTGGTGCACATCGATCGTCTGGGACCGGATCCTGAGTTGATGCAACTCATTGCCCCGATTTCAGAGGCTACAAACCATTATATCGATCACCCGATCGGTCGGGTTCCGGATGACGATTTACGGATTACAGATCCTTTTTTGGCGAGATTGCATAAACACAAGATAGTGACATTGATCAACCACATTCAGATCGAAGCATCAGGTGCGATGCTTAGTTGTTGCTCGCTCGGCAATGATGTCAGTGGCTTCTCCCAATCAATCACGATTCGAGACATCATCAACACATACGTGTTTCCCAACACCCTTGTGGTCGTTGAAATCACGGGGGAGAGGCTCAGGCATGCTTTGGAGAAGAATGCGGCGTATTTCGCATTGGCAGGCGATCAAATTGTCTGTAATCCTCGTTTTTACCATCCAAAGTTGGAGCATTACAATTATGATATGTTCGATGGAATCGATTATACGATCGACGTATCGATGCCCTTGGGTAGGCGTATCGTATCGATGAGATATCAAGGAAAAGAAGTGGATGACGGTGATATCTTCACCCTTGCGATGAACAATTACCGCGCCAGTGGCGGTGGCGAGTTTTGGATGTATCAGAATCTCAAAATCGTCTATGAATCGCATACGGACATCGTGACGATGATCATCGACTACATCAATCGCCATCAAGAGATTCGCGTTCCGAACATCCAAAACATCGATGTGATCATCGGCGGTATGAAAAAATAGGGATATCACCGCTTTTTTGTCGGTGTAATTTTTGATTTTATCTACCGTAGATTATGTTTATATGTTATAATATCGGTTACTATATTAGCGTTTTCATCATTCATCAATTGATTATTATTTTTTTATCTCCACTCAAAGGAGGCAGGACGCGTGACGGAAGGAATTGTCTTAGCGGGCGGGTATGCATCGCGCATGTCCCAGAACAAGATGATGCTCCCATTTGCGGGCAAACCACTCATTGCCGCAACCATTATGCGCATGCGTTCGAGCGTGGATCGGATCATTATTGTCACCGGACATTATCATGGAGCCATTGCTTCATATTTTTCAGAGATGAGCGATATAACGATCGTCTTCAATCCCGATTATGATCGAGGAATGTTTACCTCTGTGCAAAGAGGCGTCCAAGAGACCAAGTCGGATTTTTTCGTGACTCCTGGAGATTATCCTTTGATATCGGAAAATACATATCAATCGCTCATCATGGCGGCTGGAAAGATTCGTGTGCCCGTGTATCAGGGACGCAGAGGCCATCCCATCTTTTTCGATCACACGTTGAAGGGATTGCTGTTGGCGTGTGATCCTTCGGACAATCTCAAAGCTTTTCGAGACCGCTACGAAGTGAACTATGTGGACGTAGACGATCCCGGCGTCATCCAGGATATCGATACACCCAGTGATTATCATCATTTGAATCGAGGAGGAAAACCCGAATGAGTATCGTTGAACATCAAACGCCTTCATCGCTGTCCGAGGCATACCAGCTCCTGCAAAGCAATCCGGATAATATGATTATCGGTGGCGGGGCATGGATGAAATTGAGTCATCCTAAAGTCAATGTGATGATTTCGCTGGAACAACTCGGCTTGAACCAGATTCTAGAAACCTCGATTGGTGTGACCATTGGGGCAAAAGTGACACTGCGCGAACTTGAAACGAGTCCGATTCTCCTAGCGTTGGCGGATGGCGTATTGAGCCAAGCCGCCCGATCAATTGCCAGTGTACAACTGAGGAATATCGCAACCATCGGCGGTTCAATCTATGGTCGCTTTGGTTTTTCCGATGTACTGACGGCGCTCATGGTCCTGGATCCTGTTCTGGAATTCTATCATACCGAGGCGATGACATTGAATGAGTTTTTGTTATTGAAGAAGCCACCTCGCGATATTCTCGTGAAAATCATCATTCCGAAATCGTCGCGTGTCGCCAGATTCAAAAAAGTCGCCGCGACGGCGCTGGATTTTCCCATTGTCAATCTGGCTGTAGCGCGAGAAAATGAACAATTCAGTATTTGTGTCGGCTGTCGTCCCCAGATTGCCGCGCTAGCGAAAAAAGCGATGCGTGAGGCTTCAAATAGGCTGACACACACCCGTGAATCGCTTTCCCGTGTCGTGGAACTCGCAGTCGAGGAACTTCATTTCTCCGACAATTTCCGGAGTTCGAAGGCGTATCGCCGACATCTTGTCAAAGTCCATCTCGAACGCTTGCTCATGGAGGTGACCCCAATTGAAAATTAATGTGCGTGTGAACCATGAATGGCAAACTTTTCATGTTGAAGCGGAAGAGTATTAACTCGATACTTAGCGCCGGTACGGATACCTTTCAGTCAGAAGAGGCTGTGATACCACGAGTTGCGGCGTATGCACGATTATCATGGATCAGAAGATTGTACCATCATGTTCGATCTTGAGCGTCCATGCGGACCAACATGATATCCTGACCGTGGAAGGCATTCCGGAGGAAGCGGCTAAAATCAGTGATTGTTTCGGTAACGAAGGCGCGGATCAATGCGGCTTTTGCAATCCGAGCCTAGCATTGACGATTTATCAGATGAAACGTG
>JAQVTV010000212.1 GCA_028699855.1 Candidatus Izemoplasmatales bacterium
CGCATCATTGATCAAATCTTTGACGGACGCATCTTCGGGCATGTGATAGATTCCGGGATGCGCGACCATCCCCCGGATCTCCACATAGATGCGGCGTGGCGTCACCGTCGGAGTCGTGATGCTTTCCGGTTTTCTCGGCACCACCACTTCTTCTCCGTCGGTCAGAACCCGTGCGAGATTCAGCCCGTCCAAATCCGCATCTTTCGTCACGCCGCCGGCCTCATGGATCGCGCCGATGACGCGCTCTCCGGCCTCAAGCGTATAGACGCCCGGATGAACCACAGCCCCCTTGACGTCGATTTGAATCCATTCCTTCGGTTCAGGGGGCGCAGAAGTCGTATCAGTGGACGTAGGCGGATCAGCTCGCTTTGGCACGAAAATCACCATCTCATCGGCAACCTTTCGAGCCAAATTGATCTGCGACACATCCGCGTTCGTCGTGAGACCGCCTGCGAGCACGATAGCTTCATAGATCCGATAGGACCCTTTGATGGGATAGACACCGGGAAACAACACCTCTCCCTTAATGTCCACAAACACCACTTCATCACTTGAATCGATCCGTTGTTCAAGCATCACGAGCGGTGCGGTCGTGAGCGTGAGGTGCGTGGGGGATTGGATGTTCTCTTCTGTTCCGCTCTGATCGACGAGCAGATAGACGAACAAACCCCCAAGACCCACGAGAAGCAAAAAAAAGCCGACGTATTTTTGGATGAACGCGCGCAATTGAATCACCTCGTTCACATCATACGTCGGATTGTTTGATATTCTTTATTCGCTCAGTCGTTGCATCACGAATATGGTTCGTTCGGGCAACTCTATCCTCTCAAGCACACTGAAGCCAATCCTGATAGCAATCTCTTCATACGTGTTTGCGTCATGCGTCTGCTCGTATATCTTGACTTCTTGTACGTCATCTTCAAAATGAAGGGTGATGGTATGGACAATCGAGTGTTCTTTCTCGCCCTTATGCGATTCCCAATGGAACCGATAATGAGGATCATCTTCCATGTAACCATCGAGTAAGTCGATATATTCTGCGCTCAAGACATCAAAGATGAAAATCCCATTCGCATCCAGCGCTTGAAAGATATTGGTCAAGCCGAACTGCACATCTTCCAAATCATCAAGATGGTTTAAAACATCCATGGATGCGATCACCGTTTCAAAGGTGCCCGGAATCGGATCGAGCATATCGTAGATACCGATCTCCAGCGCCACATCTTCCGTTTTGGCGCGATAACTCACGAGTTGCAGCATCGATTCGCTCAGGTCGGTCGCCATCACTTTGTACCCTCTTTTGGCGAATTCAAGCGCCAATGATCCCGTACCGCATCCGATGTCCAGCATCGTGCCGACAGATGTGTATTTTTCGACGAGTTGCACATACTCCTCGTAGACTTTGGGATCGATGAATGCATCATAAAATGTCGCAAGAAGATCGTAATCGCTCATGGTTCGAGATGAAGAGGTTCGGCCTCGCGGCCAATGAAGAGTTTCTCAAACTGGTAGTACTCCCGCTCATCCCGGTGCAATACATGGACCAGGATATCTCCGAGATCAAAGAGCAACCAGCGATTGCCTGCCTGACCCTCAAGATGTTGAATGACTTCGCCCGGCAGAGCTTGACGGATATGGTGAATGGATGCGTGGACTTGCCGTTCTGACGTCGCTGAGGCGATCACCTGATAATCAAAAAACGGTGAAAAGCCACGAAAATCATACACCTTGATATCCTTGAGCTTCAACGCTTCCAATCCAGCGAGAACCTGCTTCAATTTTTCCTTCATCCATTCCCTCCCATATATTCATATTCATCATAGGCTTCCCGTGTCAAACGCGATACCGGTCGCTTATGCGCTTCAAGATAGGCGATGTTCCGCTTCAAAATCAACCAGACGACGACATCGAGTTGCTCATGAGCGAGCATGCGGAATTTTTCCGGAACACCTTTCCGGTGGGGTTCGATATGATCTGCGACAAAAACGATTTTCTCGATGAGCGACATTCCCGGACGACCCGTCGTATGATAGGTGATCGCATCCAGGATGTCCGGATCTGTGATACCGAGTTCAGTCCGAGCAAAAATCGCCGCGTGGCGCGCATGATGCGTAGCCTCGGGCCAAGCATCCGCGTCGAACGTCTCATCATCAGGGGAAGGCACCCGATTTTTTGCCACATCGTGCAACCAACACGCTGCTTCAACCTTGTCAAGATCCGCATGATGGGCCGCTCCGAGCGAAAGCGCAAAAGCCACCACGCTTTGCGTGTGTCGCAGTCTCTTGGGATCGGCTTCAAGTATTGAAACCGCCCTTTGACGAATCTGTTCCAGAGATACCATCAAATAATCGCCGGTCGAACGTAGACACCGACGACGAACGGCGCATGGGCCTTCACAAAGAATGGCGCGCGGATCGTCACAAATCCAAGCCCTGAAAAGACAATGTCGTATTTGAGGTTATCACGGATCTTAAACTCATGATACACCCATTTCGGAAGTTCTTCATCTGCAGAAGCAGGCGGAGTCAAAAGCGAATACAATTTCGTTTCGAACAACTCGTCCGCCCGGCTCGTCCGGGTGCGGTGGATGTTCAGGGTATTGGCGAAATACGTGACGAGATTGATCCGATCCCCTGTTTCACCATTGATGATATCGAGTCGCGCCAATCCCCCGAAAAACAACGTCTGACCTTCATTGAGTTGAAAGACAAGCGGCTTGATCTCCTTTTTCGGCATCGTGATCTTGTAGGAGGG
>JAQVTV010000213.1 GCA_028699855.1 Candidatus Izemoplasmatales bacterium
GAAGAAATCATCGAGATGATTGAGATGATGGTCGCGACGACGGGAGGAACCTATGTCATGCATGAGGCCTTCAACGCCAATGACCCCGCCCATTACAGCCGCGAATGGTTCACTTGGCCTTGTGCCTTGTTCGCCCATCTCTATCTCACGGAAATCTTGTCCGTGGATCTCACCCCATAAGGAGGCAACGAGAATGCTCAAGAAAGTCTTTAGTATCATCCTTACCCTGATGAGTCTGATCCTGGTGGTCGCATTACAACCCCATAGCATTCATGCGGATAACCCAGACCGCGAGTACGGCAGCGACCTTGCATACAAGCGACGCGTCGTATCGACACCGCATACGGACGACAACTTTAACGAAAAAGCCGTGGACGGCCTGATGCATACGCGCTATGCTTCCCAAGGATTGGACGACGCCTTTTTCTACATCGATCTCGGATCCATCGAGAAAGTCGGCAAGATCGTCCTTGATTTTGAAGCGGCCTATGCCACACAATATTTGATCCAGTTGTCGATGGATGCGATCACGTGGACGACGATCGCCGAAGTGACGAACACGGAAGCGACCATCGATGAAATCGAATTACCCGAGTTCATTGAAGCGCAGTTCGTCCGCTTTCAAGGCGTCGAACGCGGAACCCAGTACGGGTATTCATTTTACCGCTTTGAGGTCTACGGACCAAAGAACCTCGCTGCGGGCAGCGATGTCTACGCCGTGTCTTCCAATGAAAACGCAGTAGAACTCAACCGACAATACATCACCGACAACGATGCCAAGACACGCTGGGCGTCCGCTGTCCTCGATGATCAATGGGTTCTGATCGATCTCCTTGAAGCGAAAAACTTCGACATGGTCAAAATCCGTTGGGAAGTGTCATTCGCCCGGAGATTTCGGATCTATATGCATCCCTCACTCACCACCCAACCCGACCGCGATGATGCCGGATGGGCGGAAATCGTCCGCTCCGATGTGGGGCTCGGCGAAGTCGACACCTTCAAGCTTTCAGGAGTGGAAACGGCGCGGTTCTTGAAAATCGAACTGATCCAGCGCGAGACGAGCGAAGCCACGAAGAAGACGGGGAGACTCCCCTTCGAGTCGACCTTTTCCATCTATGAGTTCGAACTCTATCGGTGGGATGATATCAATGCCATCCCCTTAGGGCACGTCTTGGAATTTTCGCAAAACGCGCCCGCATGGACGGCCATGAGCAATATCACCCTCAATGCCTCGGGACTGATTCTCGCTCCAATCGGCTATCCGATTGAAGCTGACGGCGTCGTGACGAATCTCGCCTCGATCGCCGATGGCGATATTCCCGGTTTTGAATCCTATGCGGTCTATAATCCCGCGGTGATTTATGACAAAGAACGCCAGATGTTTCATATGATTTATCGCGCGGAACTACCGGATAATTTCCGTTACTACTTCATGGGTGAAGGCAGAGGCAAATACGAACTCGGGCATATGTCCACTCTGGCCTACGCTTATTCCTATGACGGCGTCCACTATGAACGCGGAGAAAACAATCCCATCGCCTGGCCGACTTCCTCTGATGAGGCCGGCGGAGGCCTAGAAGACCCACGGATGTTCGTGATCGAGAACGATCCCGCCCGTGGCGGTCTGACGACCTACTATATCACGTATACGATGTATGACAACTCTGTGACCCGCGAAGGCATCATCTATACTCATGATTTCGTGACTTTTCACAAGCATGGACGCCTCGCACCAGATTTCAACGCTTTCGGCGGTGCGATCAAATCGGGAAGTTATGTGACCGATCCCGAAGGCCATGCGGTGATGATTGAAGATCCCCGCCCTGGAAAGAGCGGAAAAGTCTACATGATCTACATGAACGACGGGAGTTATACCATGAGAATAAACTTTTGTTTATTTTTGAATTTAATTCTTCACGTAGATGTTGTTCTTCATAATTCATATATTATACCTCTTCATTTAAATGTTTAATTGTTCATCAAATAAAATCAACTTCATTTAATAGCCATTCAAATAGATTAATTATCTTGATCCCATCATATGTTTTAAAAGTCTCATAATCCTGAGTTATTAAAACTCTCGGATAAAAATCGTTTATAGCTTCTAAAGGAGCAAGTTCTCTAATTAGAGTTTCTTTTGATTTAATGGTTTCTGTTACTTGAAGATAATATACATAATTGTTTTTTCTTGCTACAAAATCAATTTCTTTATCTTCATATTTTCCAATATATATATCATAGCCTCTTCTTTTCAATTCCAGATAAACTACATTTTCTAGAATATGACCCCTATCAATAACTTTATAGCCTAATAAATAATTCCTAATTCCTAAATCTATCACATAATATTTTTCTAAGGTTTTTAAATATTCTTTGCCTTTAATATCATATCTATTAACCTTGTCTACTACATAACTATTTAGTAAATATGATAAGTATAAATCTACAGTTGGCCTTGATGTTTTTCTCCCATTAGAAGATAGCGTATCAGCAATTTTTTTTGAAGATGTAATATTTCCAATATTATCAAAAACAAAACGAATAATATCTTCTAAGACAAAAATATCTGAAATCTTATTTTTAGAGATTATATCTTTAATAAAAACTGTATTGTATATTCCTTCTAAATAATCTTTGATAATAGTTTCATTATTATTAAGATTAATAATATAAGGCAAGCCTCCCCATCTAAGGTAATTACGATAAATCTTTTCTAAAGATTCTTTATTATCATTTGAATCA
>JAQVTV010000214.1 GCA_028699855.1 Candidatus Izemoplasmatales bacterium
GCGGATTGATCCTGATAATGGCCGCTTTTCTCATCTTATATCCGACTGCCGGCAACATGTTGAAAAAAGAACAGCGCGTTTTGAATTCCGGAGACGCGGTTTTAGGAGCGGGCGTCGTAATCGCTGGGATTCTCGGCATAATGCAGATCCGTTACTGGCTGATCGCGAACTTCGTACCTCAGGAATTCGCTTCAACTTTTTCGGTTCCTTACTATTTATCATATTCGATGCCGCTCGTTTCCGTCGTGGTTAATCCGATTGTCCGCGGAATTGCGATAGGCGGATTTCTCGCTATCGCCGTCTGGTTATTGAAAAACGGCTTGTCAAAACCAATTTACCGGATATTGGCACTTGCCATGTTGACGTTCATTTTTCAGCCGACCGGAATTCAGACAGTGACGGGATTTTTGGCAAATGCGCTTTCGATCGGGCTAATAATCATTTGGATTTCGATCGGAGTCGTCTATTATTTACGCGACAACATTCCATCCTATTTTTACACCGGGATTGGTTTTTGCGGCATTCAAACCATCATCGAACTTATCCAGACCGGATCATCTCAGGCTCGAGTAATCGCTTTACTGATGGCGGTTGTCATCGGCATGACCGCGATCTGGTTATTGACGGAGAAGAAAGATTTCGGATGGATGAAATATGCGAGACGCTTCATCGACAAATCTCACTCAAATAAAAACCTATGATTAGTGAAGAAAATGAAATCGGAATGACCAATCCAATCTGTGAATTTTCCGACAATCCACGCCTTTCCAAGGCAATGGCGGAAAGTCCAGACGAAATCCGTTCTTACATCGCACAACTCTGCAAAACGGTCAAGGATTTATCTAAAATCGGCGCGGCGCTTTCCGCCGAACACGATCTGCCAAAACTTCTTCAAATGATTTTGGAACAGGCAATGTTGTTCACCAACGCCGATGGCGGAACGCTGTATATGACGAACGACGATCAAAAAACGATGCGGTTCGAGATCGTCAAAACAAACTCGCTGAAGATCAGTATGGGCGGAACATCTGGAAATCCGATCAACTGGTATCCGGTAAAATTGTACCTCGACAACGGCGTACCGAATCATGCAATGGTCAGCGCGCATGTCGCACTGACCGGCGAGACCGTTAATATTCCCGATGTGTATGATGTGAAAGGTTTTGATTTTACGGGCACGCGTGCTTTCGACACTAAAACTGGTTACCGTTCCAAATCCATGCTCGTCGTTCCGATGCGAAATCACGAGAACGAGATAATCGGCGTCGTGCAAATCCTTAACGCCATCGATCATCTCTCAGGCGAAGTAGTTCCATTTTCGCATGCCGCGGAAGAAATCATCGTTTCTCTCGCATCACAGGCAGCAGTATCCATCACCAATACACGCCTGATTCACGACCTTGAAAAATTATTCGAATCGTTCATTCAAGTCATCGCGTCCGCAATCGACGAAAAATCGCCCTACACGGCCGGTCATATTCAGCGCGTCGCCGAACTGACGATGATGATCGCGCAGGAAATCAACAGCGTCGACGCAGGAAAATACGCCGACATTCACTTCGACGCCGACAACCTTAAAGAATTGCGGATCGCCTCATGGATGCACGATGTCGGCAAGATCACCACCCCCGAATACGTCGTCGATAAATCGACCAAACTCGAGACGATTTATGATCGCCTGAATACCGTTCAAGCCCGATTTGAAATTCTCAAGCGCGACGCGACGATCGCTTTTCTCGAAGAAAAACTCAAAGCCGCCGGATCAGTCAAAGATTTCAATCAGATCGATAACGAATTGCAGGAACGACTCCGGCAAATCGAGGCCGACTTCCAGTTCGTTAAAATTGCAAATACGGGCGGCGAATTCATGGCGCCCGAGAAGATTGCCAAAATCCGACAAATTTCCGAAAACCGGATCGCCGTTGAGAATTCTGTCGGACCGATCTTAAACGATGATGAAGTGATGAATCTTGTCATCCAGCGCGGAACGTTAAGCGAAAAGGAACGCCAGATCATCAACAATCACGTCGTCGTGACAATCAAAATGCTTGAAAAATTACCATATCCTAAAAAACTCCGCCGCATTCCGGAAATAGCTGGCGGTCATCATGAAAAACTCGACGGTACCGGCTATCCCAATCATCTGACGGAAGATATGCTAACGCCACAATCCAAAATCATGGCGCTTGCCGATATTTTCGAGGCGCTGACGGCAAAAGACCGTCCGTATAAAAAAGGTAAAACGCTGTCCGAGGCGATGAAGATCATGACATTCATGGCTAAAGATCGTCACATCGATCCGGAACTTTTCAGGATTTTCGTCGAGAAGAAAATCTATCTTACCTATGCGCAAAAATTCATGGATTCTTCCCAGATCGACGACGTGAATATTACCTTTTGACGGTCTCCCGATTCGTATGAAAACGCTTTTATCCGCCAATTCAAATTCCCCAGATCGACAGGACACACGTCCCGTTCGGAAAAATCAAATCCTCGAGTTGAAGATCGACCGGCTGGCTTTCGGCGGTGCGGGCATTGCCAGAGTTGATGATTACATCATTTTCGTCGGAAACGAGGCCGTTCCCGGACAGATCGTCAGCGCGCAGATCACCCAGGCAAAATCGACTTTTGCCGAAGCCAAAATACGGGAAATCATTCAACCGGGCGATCAGGAAATTCCTGCACCTTGTCCCTATTTTCATCAC
>JAQVTV010000215.1 GCA_028699855.1 Candidatus Izemoplasmatales bacterium
CTGTTCTGCGCGATCAACAGCTTACCCGGCCCGAAGCGGTAGCGCTCGCTGCGCACCTCCCCCTCCAGGATGTAGAGGCCGCTCTCCCCGTAGAGCGCATCACCCGGTGTGAACGTCTGTGGCTTGACGCAAACGGTCGAGGGTGCCCACAACGACTTGACTCGCATGATGATCGATCAAAGTTGTCACGCCGCTTTTGACGTGATCGATGCCAAACACAATAGCGCTGTCATATGCGGTTTGAAGTTCGATCTTGCGGTCGAGCTTCCACCACACCTGATCGAGGATCTCTTGAAAATTCTTGGGATTGAAGGGAAAGGCTTTGCCTCGGGCGAAAGCGGAATAAATGTGCGTATGCCCCGCAATCAGTCCCGGCATGATGAGCATGCCCGAGACATCTTCCACATCTTCTGTCTTGGGCAGGTCTTTCATCGGTCCCACAGCTTCGATTCGATCAGAGAACTGAATGAAGCCGTCTTCGATATATTGGTGATAATCAAATATCCGTGCATGAATCAGTGTCTTCATCGGCTCACCTCCAGATATTGGCCTTGGTGATGCATCGTCATACGATCACGGATGACAAACTCGCCACGACAAAGCGTGGAGATGACGCTTCCGGATTTCGGTTGTCCGAGGTAGACGGAATAATTGGCGAGCGAGTGGTCGTCTGAGACGGTTCCCTGAACCCGATCATATAAAAACACATCGGCATCATAACCTACTTTGATCTTGCCTTTTCTGCCGGAAATGTGATTCAAGGTTGCAATGTTTTCGGTCATCTTGTCGATGACCTTCAAACCGAAACGATGATACATCATATCGAATGAATGTTCAATCGAACCCAAACCCAGCGGCATTTCGTGAAGCGCCATCCGATCTTTTTCCGATGCCGGAAACGCACAATGATCCGTACCTATAGTGTGAACAAAATCGATATTGTTTTGAAGCAGACTGCGTTCACGTTCACTTCTGATGGGGGGAGCGCATGTATAGAGATAGCCTTCTTCCTCCGAAAACACACTATCGTTGAACAAAAAATACTGCGGACAACTTTCGATGAAGAAATGAGCGTTCAATAGATCCGGATAATTTCTTTTGAGCAACTCGATCGTATCTCCCGAAGAGACATGGACCATATAGAGATAGCCGCCCGTCTGTCGGACGATTCGCGCCAGTTGGTCTGCCATGGATGTCTCCGCCAACGTCGGTCGGCTTCTCGGCAGATCGCGATAAGTCATTCCGGGATCCAAGGAGATATGTGCGTCATCTTCGGCATGGACCAAAAGCAAAAAGCGGTATTTCCGGGACAACTCCAAAAGTTCGACGATCTGTGCCATCTGCGTCATTCGGCCGGATTCCTTATAGGTGGTGAAACATTTCAATGTGACAATGCCCAGTGACAGCATCTTCTGAACAAAGCGTTCCAAATCCGTTTCGGGATGCATGATTGTTGCGTGGAAGCGGTAATCGATGTGACAGTCCTCGGCTTCAAACTTACGCTTCATCCAGGCTTTCATGAGGTCTTGCTCATTAGTGACGGGTTCAAGGAAATCGATGATCGTCGTGACTCCTCCCAAAGCGGCGAGTTGACTTCCATACGCAAAATCATCGACCGAACGGAAAGTTCCAAGGTCAAGGTCGAAATGGACGTGCGGATCAATCAACCCCGGAAACACCATCAAATGCCGTGCATCGATGATTTCATCCGCAGGATAGGCTTTTTGAGACAAGAGCGCGATTTTACCTTCATGGATGTAGAGATTGGTTTGATGAAATGATCCGTCGATGTATACATCGCCGTTGATTATCGCCTTATCCATCGAACCACCTCCCTCATGAAACGATTTCATAGTCCTTGACGTGATAGCGCTCCAAAACGCGCTCCAGTAAATCTTCCCGGACACAAAGCACGACATCTCGGCCGGAACGAACCATGTCTTTGACCACGTGATCAAAGCCTTTGCCTTCGAGTTCCAATAGACCGATTTCATCAAGATATATCGGCTCGATTTTCCGCTCGATCATCTCGCGAATGTCTCGGGTGATCTGGTTCAAGGTATCTTGATTGAACAAATACGGTCCGATCTGGCATGCGACGGGGAATGTTTCCCAGACGTACTCGTCGCGGACAATCAACGGCATCCGAGTCTTCGTCTGTAGCCGCATGGCTTCATAGCTATGGACTTTGTCGCGAATCATCCGCTTGATTGATACATAACCGTCGCCGACACCGGTATGTTCGAACAATTGGATCATGCGCGATGTTTTTTCGGAATTAATCTTCCCAGTAACGATTTTGACCACTGTGGACCTCGCGCATGTGCAGATGCCCTTGGATTTGATGTCTGATCGCCAAGATTTCCGCTGAAATGGAAATGGCGATCTCTTCGGGCGTATTGCCCCCTGTTTTTAGACCGATCGGTGAATAGAAATTCGATAAATCGACCTTGCCAAACGTGTGATATGTCTTCTTGAGGTAATCATCGAGTTTTTCTGGCGAACATAACATGCCAATATACCTCGGGTGGAGCTTTTTTTCGATAATCTTGTTGATGACGTGGTAATCATGCTCGTGGCTCGGTGTCGCGACAACGACAAAAGCATCGTCTTCGATGCCGAATGATTCGATGTATGCTGCGAAGGGACGATGCATCAAACAATCCGCATTCTTGAAATCCTTGATCACCGCGTCCCGCTCATCAATCACCGTGATATGGTAGTCCA
>JAQVTV010000216.1 GCA_028699855.1 Candidatus Izemoplasmatales bacterium
GTCCACGGGGAGGACGATCTTCCCTTGGGCTTGATCGAGGAGTTGCTTGGCCAATATGAGTTTGTCGTTTTCACAAATAGAGGTTCCAATATTGTAACCGAGCGCTTTCATGAAGGTATATGCCATTCCTCCGCCGATCAGTACCTTGTCCGCCTTTTCCAGCAAATTCTCGATGACACCGATCTTGTCGGATACTTTCGCGCCGCCTAGAATCGCCACAAAGGGACGGACGGGGTTGTCCACGGCATCCCCGATGTATCTTAACTCCTTTTCCATCAAATAGCCTGCGGCAGACTCGAGATGCATGGCGATGCCGACGTTGGATGCGTGGGCGCGATGGGCGGTGCCAAAGGCATCGTTGACGAACACATCACCCAAACTTGCCCAGTACTTTCCAAGCTCGGGATCGTTTCCGGATTCTTTCTTGCCGATGATATCTTCAAATCGTGTATTTTCAAACATCACGAGATCGCCTGGGCGCATGCTCGCGATGGCTTGTTCGAGTTCCGGTCCACGTGTGACGGGGATGAACAACACTTCTTGTCCCAACAAATTCGAAAGTGCTTTGGCCACCGGACGCATTGAGGCTGACAGTTTGTCGGCTTCGGTTTTGACACGTCCGAGATGGCTGAAAAGGATGACCTTCGCCTTTTCTTCCACGAGATAGCGAATCGTCGGGAGTGCTTGCCTGATGCGATTGTCATCGGTAATCTGACCATCTTGCATCGGGACATTGAAGTCCACGCGTAACAGAACGCGCTGATTCGCAACGTGTAAATCTTCTAACGTTTTCTTTTTCATAAGAACCTCCATCTATAATAAGAATTCTACCATCATCATTATACTATTTTCTAAAGTTTTTTTCCACCAAAAACGATAAGCCACATCACAAATCTGTCCGTGTTTCACCTACATATGCGTGTGTGCTGTCGAGATGGTCCAGAATCATCTTCGCGCGGGCATACGCCCGTTGAACGGCAGGATATTGACGGAGGATGAGACGTCGATGATTGATGAACGTGATCTGCGCTTTTTGGTCCTCGATGGCTTCAATACGGGCGATGGCATGATAGTTCACGCATAAGCTCCGTTCGGAGCGAATCCCCACCATCGGAATGAGCAAATGCGCTCCATCAATCCAGATGGGCACTTTCGCTTTGAAATGAAAAACACGCTTGGTGGCTTCAATCCGTCCCTCAAGCGTCGTCAACTGCGGATAAAGCCATTTCTTCAATAAACCCGTGAAGGAGATGTCGCGGATCACTTCGCCTTCGGTGGTATGAATGTGGACACGCATATCTTCTCCTTTTGCCAAATACAGAACCATGGACATCACCAAGAACACTATACCATGTCAGAAGCTTCAGCGCACTTGAAAAAAACAGAGAAAAAAACCACCCCGAAGGGTGGTAGGTTATTCGGCTTGGCGTTGAAAGTCCTTTGTGATTCTGAGTTCGCTTTCGGGATCAAAGAAATGACATTTGTTCATATTGAAGGCGAGTTCAATCTTGTCACCGATATGAACATCGGATCTGGCTCCGACTTTTGCGATGATGTTCGTATTGCCGATTGAGATATGGATGTTCGTTTCCGCTCCAAGCAACTCAGCGACATCGACCAACATTATCGCTTTGGAATCCGGATGCTTCTCGATCAAAGCCGGGCTGTCATGCAAGTCTTCGGGACGGGTGCCGAGAACCACTTGATGATCGATAAAGTCTTTGTCTTTCAAAACGTTGAACCGGTCTTCAGGGACTTTAAGTTTGAGATTCTCACAGTAGAAATAGCCATCTTTTTTGACTTCACCCACAAGGAAGTTCATCGCCGGAGTTCCGATGAACCCGCCGACAAACATGTTGTTGGGATAGTCATAGATCTCTTTCGGTGCGCCGATTTGCTGGATGCGACCGTCTTTCATGACGACGATGCGTGTCGCCATGGTCATCGCTTCGATTTGGTCATGGGTCACGTAGATGGTCGTCGTTTCGAGACGTTCATGCAATTTGATCAATTCAGCACGCATCGCAACACGCAATTTCGCATCGAGGTTGGATAGGGGTTCGTCCATCAAGAAAACCTTTGCGTCGCGGACAATCGCGCGACCCAAAGCCACACGTTGACGTTGACCACCCGACAGCGCTTTGGGTTTGCGATCGAGATAGCCTTGCAAGCCTAAGATGTCAGCGGCGTTTTTGACGCGGCGCTCAATCTCGTCTTTGGGCATTTTTCTCAACTTCAACCCGAAGGCCATATTGTCATATACGGACATGTGGGGATACAAAGCGTAAGATTGGAACACCATGGCGATGTTGCGATCTTTCGGTGCGACATCGTTGACGAGTACTTCGTCAATGTAGAGCTCTCCGCGGGTGATTTCTTCCAATCCGGCAACCATTCTGAGCGTGGTCGACTTTCCGCAACCGGATGGGCCGACAAAAACAATGAATTCCTTATCTTTGACTTCTAAGGAGAAGTCGAATACTGCTTGGACCCCATTTTCATATACTTTGTCCAAGCCGCGAAACGATAGTGTAGCCATAGATACCTCCCATATGATTATATCAAATTCCAAGACGTATTATACGCCAAAAAAAAGGCCCATCCAATGGGCAAAGTGCACAAATCATGCGATAAACAACAAATAGATTGCGAACGCACCACGAAAAGTGCGAATATCGATAGTGGTCCTTTGCACAAACTGGTCCAGGCGGTAGATCAAAGT
>JAQVTV010000217.1 GCA_028699855.1 Candidatus Izemoplasmatales bacterium
TCTGATTACGGAGAATCGACCGGCCAAAGAGTAAAAAGGTTGCATAGACGATTAATATGACAATCAATATGTCGGCCAAGGATGAAAAGGCTCTACGAAAAAATCCTGCACTCATTATTTTTTCGTAACCACCAGTTTCACGCCGTCAATAGCCAGAACTTCGACTCTTTCATCAAGCGCAACATCTTGGTTGGAAATCGCGGTCCAAATTTTGCCATCGATTTTGACTTCACCGCGGTCGCCGTTTAGAATCGGTTTGACACAGACCGCAATTTTGCCAATGAGTTTATCGGCGTTCGTCTTGATTTCATTCTTGCGAATATATTTTTTGAAGAGTGGTCTGAGGCCCAGGAGCATCAATGAAGAAACGACGATGAAAACAATCGCCTGAAGAACGATGTTATCCTCCCAGAAAATCGCGGTAATGAGGGCAAAAAATGCACCTGCGGAAAACCAAATGCTTGTAAGATCCATCGTGGATGCTTCGATTACCCCAGCAAAAATGATGAGTGCAAACCAAACGATGACCATTATGGTTCCGGTATCCATTGTTAAAAACATCATCATGACACCTCGCTATTCTTAAGATCAATGATCAATGCCTTTTCCTTCTTGTCCCAACTTGCCTTGAATTTGTATGACTGGTTGTTTGAAAATTCAAGGTTCAGCAGGTGCGATACTTCCTTCAAAAACAGTTTGTTGCAAATGCGTGAGTAGCTCGATTTCACCGTGATGTTGTGCTGCTGTTCCTGAGGCACGAATCCGAGCTTGATTTCTTCCTTGGTGACGGGTTTCACTGCGATTCTTTGATTGTCGCGATCAAGACCCAACAAGACGACATATGCGTTTTCAAAATAAGCGGTGGCCGACTTGTTTAAGGTGATGTTCGACTCATAAAGCGTCGCGATCTCATCGAGTGGTTTTTTAGAAGCCCAGACGTAATTGGTCATATGCTCAACCTCCATTATATTCCTTTTCTTATCTATTACTAATTATATCACATCATTTCAAGGCATTCAATAATTATTCATGATTATTTCGAATTATTTTGAATAACTACAGCATTTACATAATGGGATATCCACGTTATAATGAAATAAGGAAGAAGGTGGAAAACATGCGGGAATTCAGTCCGGAACAATGGATCGAGCGCAGTTTGATGAAAACCTATAAGGGGCGGATCTATTCGAAGTATATCGAAGCGGTTGATACATATCGATTGATCGAAAACGGAGATAAGATCGCGATTGCCGTGAGCGGAGGCAAAGATTCGTTATTGTTGGCCAAATTGATGCAACTCGGGAAAAAATACGGTTCGATCCACTATGATTATGAATGGATCATGATGGATCCCGGATATCCAGAGTCCTTTTTGAAGCAACACGAACATAACTGTATGATGATGGGAATCCAACCCAAGATATATCCATCAAAGGTGTTTGAGGTCGCGGAAAGTATGAATCCTGAATCGCCATGTTTTTTGTGTGCAAGGATGAGACGCGGGTTTCTCTACGCGAAAGCCAAGGAACTCGGATGCAACAAACTTGCATTAGGTCACCATTTTGATGATGTGATCGAAACCACGCTCATCAATTTGTTTTATACAGGCACATTCAAAACGATGTTGCCGCGGGCAAAAGCGGAAAATTACGCGGGAATGGAATTGATACGACCGATGTACCTTATCAAAGAAGCAGACACGATTCGATTCGCCAAGTATCATCATTTGGGGATGCTTGACTGTGGCTGTGCGGTTGCGAACAATCACGTCGATTCAAAACGCAAAGAAATGAAAACTTTGATTAAGGATTTACGTCAACGTTATGTCAACACCGACATCAACATTTTTCGTGCCGCTGAGAACGTGAATCTACACCAAGTTTTGGGGTATTATGACGAAAATCGGCGACATACGTTTATGGAGCGGTTTGAAACAAGCGATAACAACGAATAAGATGTTTCACGTGAAACATTATTTTCCTAAACAGAACGATGCGAATAGATGGTCGATCAATGTTTCGGTCGTCGATTTTCCCGTGATTTCACCCAGGGATTCCCAAGCGCCATGGAGATCGATGACAATCAAATCAATCGGCATGTGTGCGTGAATCGCATCCAGGGCATCGCCGATTTGGTCCCGCGCTTGCTGGATAATTCCCACGTGTCGCTCATTAGCGAATAGCAAATCTGAAGAGGTGGTTGAAGATTCGAGAAACATTTCTCGGATTTTTTGTGCGAGATCATCCAGACCAATCTTGTTTTTAGCGGAGATATCGACGACATGTTCTGGTGCGAAATCATGTTTGCGACCCAGATCGATCTTGTTTCCCACAAGGATTCTTTTCTTGGTTTTGGTTAACTCCAGCAAATCACTATCGAGATCGGTGAGGGAATCGCTCTGATCCACAACGAGCAAGACCAGATCGGCCGTATCGATCGCCTTCTTTGCGCGGTTGACACCGATGGTTTCAACCACATCCTCGGTTTTGCGAATCCCAGCGGTATCGATGAGTTTCACCAATAAACCATCCAAGTTCATTTCAGCTTCAATCAGATCCCGAGTGGTGCCCGATACATCCGTCACAATCGCGCGTTCTTCCTTGAGTAATGAATTGAGCAAGCTCGATTTTCCGACATTGGGTTTGCCCACAATGACGACACTGAGTCCTTCGCGAACGATCTTTCCACGTTCAGAGGCGCGAAT
>JAQVTV010000218.1 GCA_028699855.1 Candidatus Izemoplasmatales bacterium
GGCGCATCCAATACGCCAAGCGGTATGTAATCAGCAATCAATTCCAGGTCAAACGCGTCTTCATCATCAAAATCAGAAGATGAATATTCCGCATCCAGGTAACCGCTATGCGTCACGGTAAGCACAAACTCGTCGCTCGGCAAATGTAGATCGGTGAACGAATAACTACCATCTGTCCCAGATGTGGTTTCATATTCAGTTCCGCTAATCGCAACCACCGCACCGCTGATGATTCCGCTCGCGAAGTTGAACACTGTTCCCGAAATCGACAAGGCAAGATGTTCAAGGGTCACATCGTTTTCAAATTGACTACCCGATGTGAAGTCACTCAAAACAAGCGAGCGACTCTCGAAAAAATCTTTTTCGAATACGAGGGTGATCCCTAAGGGTCGATCAATCGTCAAAGAGTACGCTCCCGTCGCATCCGTCACAGTGCTGGTATCGGTTCCCGATACTCTGACTGTAACACCCGACAGTGCTCCATCCTGATCGGACACAATCCCGAAGAGGGTCACTGTAGCGCTGTTCATCATAACAGATACAGTAGCGACATTGGAGACAAAATCTGTTTCGAGTACGTCTTTGGTCGCTTGTACAAAACCTTCCTTTGTCACAATCAGCCGAAATTCTGGCATTTGTTCCTGACTTTCGGTGATTTCGAAAGAAAAGTTTCCTTCGCTGTCAGTTTGCACTTCGTAACTCGTGTTCCGAATCCTGACGTTGGCTCCGACGACAGGATCATCATCCGCAAGTACCGTTCCGTTGATGATGCGATTGCTCGCAACGGGGGTTGTTGATGGTTCAGTCACAACTGTCGTTGGGCCTACTGTGGTGATGTTTGTCGAAGGTGGAGTCGTTCCAGTCGTCGCAGGATCCGTACTCAAACCATTACAGCCAAACAAACCAATCATAAAAATTAAAGCTGTAATCAAAAATAATGTCCTTTTCATAGTTCCTCCTTAATCATTTCTATATGAATTTAAATGACTTCCATCTTGTTGGAATCGAGTGGCAACTCCAATTCTTGACACAACTCAGTTTGATACCAATATGCTACTGTTGCGATATCGTCTTGAAGCGGCAAGTAGCGTCCGTCGCTACGCCATCCCAGATCCTGGATGGTCACTTTGATCTTTTTACTGAAACGAATGGGATCTGTGAGATGCCAACGATACATTCCAAATCGCATGTTTGCTTTATACGTGCCATCGGGACGGATGATTTGATGAAGCCCCGTGTATGATGCGGAAAAGCTATGATATACCCCTTCAGGTTGTTCAAAATTCCACGCACCTCCGAAATAATCTTCTGTTCCTGTGCCGCAGATTGTCGGGAAATGCGTGTCATCATCCATATAAAACTTGATTTCTCCCTCTCCCCACCAATTGTTGTTGTTGACTTGGATGGCCATGTATGTCCCTACATAATGTCCCTTGCCTTCTTTAAGGTCCAAGATAGTATGAACATCCATATATGGCACGGGATTGGTTCGGTGCCAAAAGGCATGGAAATATGCGATTTCGCCTTCAAGTTCCGTCAACTCATAATCGATTTGATAGTAAAGGATTAAGTCATGTGTCGATAGATTCACAATCTCGATGCGCGCGCTTTTCATGAATGGCATTTGCCAATATGAATTGAACCCTCCTGCCGGATTCACTGCCACAGCCAACGAATCTAGTATGCTTCTCTCGTTCCATCCGTGACAGAAAAAATCCCCCAAGGGTGTCTGGACCGAGGGTTTTTCAGAATCATCCCAATACATCCGGATCACGGTTGAACGCCAACGATCAGGCCGGCATGTCATCCATATGTGATTGATTACTCCTTGATCATGAATGTCGGCAATCGTGTAGCTTGTTCCTGCGGGTATGTTGATACATGGTGAAATTTTCCACCCTTGACCCAATTCACGCGCATGGATCTTGCCAACTCCTTCAGTCGCCATTCCCCCTTTACCGGGAGCTCCAGTCGGATTCTCCGCCGAAATCGATCGGGTTGTGCTTGCTTTAGTCTTGATTAAGTTATTCAATAGTCCCATAATTATCAATGTCCTTAACTAATCTGTATTTAAGTCAAAATGGATCGAGGTAAAGGCTTGGGCTCCAAGCGATAACGTCAGTATGTTGCCTGTCATGGTGTATACCGTTCCGGTGAACAAATTCGTAATCTCGCCAATCTCACCTGAGATTCCGAGTTTGTCCAGTTGAATGGATATGGTGAATTCTCCCGTCGCTTCGCTATTATAATTGTATAACTGCACGGCGAAGGAATCATTGTTTTGGCTGAGCAAGACGCTGGCAATAACATTTTCGTCCGACACCATCAATCCGAGACGATCCCTGAACACACCTCTGTAGAAAATATCTGGATAATAGTCATAAACCGCAAGTAGTGCCGGAGTCGTCGTCGTAATCTGTTCGACAAGGAATGGGCTGCCCAAAACGAAGGCTCGAGCGAACTCGTCTGCTTGTCCCGCCAATGTTCCCGCACCCGCTTGACCGATATATATGGCCGGAACCGTATATTTGCTCAATTCAGGGCTCATGATATGTCTATCGGAGTTTTCTGTTCCCGAACTGTCAACGGTTGAATCCGCACTGTTGTCGCGTGCACCCAATTTGCGGCCCCAATTGCCTCCATAGACATCGACATACTTTGCAAAGGCATCGCCTGCGCCGCCTCCGACATTGATGATCCAT
>JAQVTV010000021.1 GCA_028699855.1 Candidatus Izemoplasmatales bacterium
GTATGATGAGAACGCGGATACGTTATACACGTATCTCAGTGAGTGGCAGACGAACTTAATACCTCTTCCGACTGTGAATCCGGCGATACGTTATGGCCAAAAATTATCATTGAATGGTCAAATCGAAGCCGAGAGCGGCTATCGTTTCCTCTATTGGGCCGTGAACGATTCGATCAAAACCTTCCCGGTGGACCATGAATTCAGTCTGACCAAAACGAACCAGATCAAAGCCGTGTTCGCACCTGAAAACAAGTATGTGGTCACGTTTGTCGATGCCAACAGCAAGATTCTCAAGATTGAGTATGTGTCTCCGAATGAAGATGCGACCGAACCCGAGACTTTGCCCGACAAACCCGGCCATGAACTCGCAGAAAATCATTGGAGTGTGTCATTGACCCAAGTCAACGAGGACCTCGTGGCTGTGTTGCAGTATGTGCCGACGGAAACAGCGGAATATACGGTGACGGTTGAAAACGGAAGCGGCAGTGGCAACTATACATTCAACACCGTCGCGACCATCACGGCTGATCCGTATTACAAAGGCGCACGCTGGTTCGATGAGGAAAATGATTTGCTTTATACTTTTGTCGGATCGAGCTGGAATGCGGGAGAAGAACTTCCCACGACGATGCCGGAAGGCGAAGGCGTCTATGAAGGCGCGCGCTGGTTCGATGAAGATGAGGACATGCTCTATACCTATTCCGATGGGTGGAGTGGTGAAGCGGTCTCGACTGTTGAGCCGATCGCTATGGTTTTCCATCATTGGGAAATCGATTCCAGAACCGTCAGTTATCAAGCAACCTATGCCTTTACGGTTTTCGACGATGTGACTGTGACCGCCTACTATAGTTCGGACGCCCCTGAGGACTTGCCAAGGATCACCCTGAGCGATGATTTGGGGATTCGTTCCGAGCATCGCACCTTTGTGGGACAATTCTACCTACCGAGCGGTTATGAGTTGATCGAGTTCGGCATGCTGACGGCGACGACTCTCGGGTATTTGGATCTGGATGCGCCTCAGGCGACTCGGAATCCCGGAAACAAGTATAACGGCGCAACCAACGAATTCGTCATGAGTTTTGCGACATCTCAAGCTACGTATGTTCGCGCATACATGGTTTGCCGCAATCCTATGGACCAATTGATTACCGTCTACGACATGCCATCACATCTTGTAATCAATGGCGATTTTGAAACGGGAACCATGTTTGGATGGGATGGTTATGGCATTTGGAAAGACGAGTCCGGCATGCAGGCGTTTTTAGGCCAACCACGTGTGGTCAGTGGTACATACTTTGATTCGAACCCCTATCATCGCGATGGCTCCTATAATCTCGGCATTGTTTGGAGTGGTGCCTCATGGGATCAATCCGCCGAACGCATGGGCCATCTGCGCTCTTCCGATTTCACTTTGGGAGGATCAGGTTGGATCAGCTTCAAACTCGGGGCCGGGAAGGTATCATCGACCGCTTATGTCTCGGTCAGAAGAACATCTGACAATATCGAGATCGCCCGATTTGGCAATAAGAACTATAATAATACCGGGAAAGCGACGGATCAATATGGTTCATCCATATCAAATGCCGAAGCATTCATGTTCCAGTATTTCTATGATCTATCGGATGTCGGCGTCATCGGTGAAAGTTATTATTTCGTGATCAGTGAGACATCCTCTTGGGATTGGTGTATCCTTTCAGCCGATGCGTTCATCACCTATTATCCAACGGATCCGACCGTTGATTACGCGTTGAATCACCCCTCGGTCACGATGTCAGATGTACTGGCTTCAAACATCGTACCGGTCATCCTGCCTACGGACAGCGCGAATCCGAACTCGATTCGGAATGGGTATTTCGACACGAACATGGATTATTGGTCCATCGTCGACAACAACTGGTATTATTCATCCAATCACTATGCGAAAAGTAATTCCTCTGTATCTGGTGGCGATGCCGGCATGGGCGTGTTGCGCTCGAGCGCATTCACCGTGACCGACAAGCAGTACATTCGCTTTGATTGGGCAGGTGGGTTGAAGAATGATAAGCAAATCTTCATCTCCATCAAGGAAGTAGGCACCAATATCGAAGTGCTCCGCTTCGTGAGACGCGACAATCTGTCCGGTAAAGAAAGCGATGGTTTTGATAACCATATGCTCGATCTGTCATCACTCGATCAAACGAAAGAGTATTATCTTGAATTCGCGGACAATAAGAGTGGTGGTTGGGGAGTCAGCTTTGTCGATTCGATCCGTCTTGTTCCAAAATCGGAATGGGATTCAGTCACATCAGGTGATCGCGCGGTGAAAATCGCAACTCTCGAAACCGAATTTTTCTATCAAAAGCCTTAATTGTGGCTCATAGTGGAAGCCCCGATGACCGTACGTCGTCGGGGTGTTTCCACGAATGAACAAACTCTTCTTTCAAGAAAACAAAAATGTGATACAATTGAAACAGGTGGTATTAATGTCCTCATATGCCGAGCTTAAGGCGAAAATCATTCAAGTGGCATCTTTGAACCATACACCCGTGGTGGGTGAATTTGAATTGACATCCCAATGCAATTTCTCATGTCCGATGTGTTATGTCAAGGACAACCGTGTGAAGAATGAGCTGTCTACGGATGAATGGAAATCTCTATTCGAAGAGGCGGTCAACGTCGGTTTGGTTTTTGGATTGCTGACGGGCGGAGAAGCCCTGTTACGGCCCGACTTCTGCGAGTTGTACGCATTTTTGCATGACCGGGGTGTCCGGCTCACAGTCTATACCAACGGCTATCACATCCGAGATGAACATATCGAAGCCTTCAAGAAACGACCGCCTGATTTCGTGGCGATCACCTTATATGGAAAAAATGATGCGACCTATCACCAAGTGACCGGCATGAACGATGGCTTTTCTCGGGTCAAGGCCAACATCTTGAGACTAAAAGAACACAAGATCCCGGTCGTGGTCCGTGTCATTCCAATTCCCGAGGTCTACAAGGATCTCGATGATATCTTGACCTTTACTCATGAACATTCGCTCCCTTTGGGATATTTTCTATATATCGCACCTTCTATACACACAGATCACCTGCATCGCTTAACGCCATCCGAACTCGTGGATTTCGAAGACAAGATCTTGAAGATGCAAGGCAAAGACCGCTCTTCGGTCAATAGAGAGTTTGACTGCACCAAAACATGCGCTGCCTTCAAAAGCGGCTATGCGATCAATCATTTGGGCTACATGCAACCGTGTACATTGCTTGGCATCCCACAAAAAAAGGTAGAACCCAACGCTTTCTTGGAAACCTTCTTGCATTTGTCCGAGACGTGGGACAACTTGGATACTTGTCAGGATTGTCGGGAGTGTGCGTTGAATACCACTTGCATTCCTTGCAAAGCGCGGCTTTATTATGAGGGTTCCCTCAAAAACTGTGCGCCCTATCTCCGCGCTTTTGCTCAAAAAAGGCGGGATCTAAAATGAAAAACACCTATCTCATCGGGCATATCGCCCTGCAACTTTCTTATGTGTATGACGACTTTTTTGCTTCAAGAATCGTCCCGTTCCAAAAAGATGTCATACCCGACCATTTCATGGAGGTATCGATCGAATCCGCTTTGGTTCGGCCCACCTTTCCCGTGACGATGACATATCGGGACAAGACGATCTATGAAACAAAAGATATGCACTATATCGTGAAAACCAACGCTTCAGAAGCAGTCACGCATCTAATTTCCTATACACCGGATTACCGAAAAGTCACCATTCAACTCTCTGCAAACATCGGTGAGCGGTTACCCGAAGTCGAATATCTATTGACGGGGATGATGTTTTTTGAAATGGCCATCCGCAGACAGATGATTCCATTTCATGCTTCCGCCATCAGTTATCTGGATGAAGCGATATTGTTTTCAGCTCCTTCGCAGACGGGTAAATCAACCCAAGCGGATCTGTGGCAAAAAAACCTGAGTGAGGTCCAATTCATCAACGATGACAAACCTGTAATCTTTCTCGACCATGATGTCTTGCACGTCTCGGGAACGCCGTGGTCCGGCAAAACGCCGAGAACCAATGCCTTGGTCAAACCGGTGAAATGTATCCTTTTCCTCGAGCAAGCTCCCCAAAACGAACTCATTCCATTGTCGAATCAAGATAAGCTCACCCATTTCTTCCGTAACATCCATCGTCCGCGAGAAGAAGCGTTGATCGATGAAGTCTTGAAGTCGCTGGAATTGATGATTCGCGAAGTGCCCATCTTTTTGTTTCAATGCCGCAAAGACCAAGAAGCGTTTGAATATCTCTATCACGCCTTATACCGAGGAGACCACTTATGAAGATCAAGCACGGTTACATCTTAAGAAACGTCGCCAGCGAGACGATTGTCGTTCCCACTCAGGAAGCGGCCATCAATTTCAACGGCATCCTGACGTTGAACGAATCAGGAAAGCTGTTGTGGGAGCGATTGAGTCAAGGCGCGACCGAAGCGGAATTGCTGGAGATGTTAATGGAACACTATGATGTTCAGGAAAAAGAAGCGCAAAGCGACATAGAGCTGTTTCTTGACAAGCTTAGAGCGCACCACATCTTGGAAGATGCATAGATCGCTTCAATCGAGGACGTTGATTCCGCTGATCGAAGCTGAGCTTCAAGCGGGAAAACAGGTCACATTTCGTGTCAAAGGCACGAGCATGCGACCGTTTTTGTGGTCGAATGTGACCAATATCACCATGATCCAACCCAATGACCTGCTCAAGCGCTTCGATATCGTTTTGTATCAGAATGATCAACATCAATATGTGTTGCATCGCATCATCCGGATCAAGGGAACGACCTTGATCATCCAAGGCGATGCGTTGATGAATCGTGAAATCATCGCTTTGGGCTCCGTAATCGGAGTGGCGTTATCGTATGAAACCAACCACAAGAATAGACAGATCAATCAGTGGCATCGGTTTCAAGCGTGGTTATGGCATCAACTCCGTTTTGCACGAAGGATCTTGTTGGCTTTGATCAAGAGGACGTGGGGGAAAAAATATGGTGAATGAAGACAGAGCCGCTTTGTTTGGACTGGTGCGTTCCGCTTTGACGCAAACGCCTTTTTCACAAGCAATCATCGATGAAGAAACTTTCTATCGTCAATCAAGGGAAAATGGCGTATCAGGGCTATTTTACCCTGTGCTTGATGCAACCAAAATCAGTCCGAAGTATTATGAAAAGTATCGGCACGAACATTATCGTTATCAGGCTCAGGACGCGTTGTATCTGAGTGAAATCAAAGCCATCAAAACCCATTTCTCAAACCGTGATATTCCCTTCATTTTTCTCAAAGGAGCCAATCTCAAACAGATCTATCCCATGAGCTATATGCGAGCGATGGGCGATATCGACATCCTGATCCACGAGCAAGACCATGAATCGATTCCTTCGCTGATGAGTGCTCTTGGGTATCGTTTGGATACCAAGGGCATCACCCATGATCTCTACCTGAAAGGGAGGGGTTTGATCGTGGAGGTGCATCACCGTATCGATGCGCATTTTCATGAAGCCCATATCGATGTCCTTCAAGATGCATGGCAACGAAAAATCCCTGTCGAAGGAAGCGAATATCGGCTGAGCCATGAAGATGAACTCATCTACCTATTGGCGCATTTGGCTAAACACATGTATTCTTCGGGCGTCGGCATCCGCTCCGTCCTCGATATCGGCATTTTCATGAAGGCCTATGAGACCTCGCTCGACAGAGCGCGCGTGCACGCGCTCATCGCGCAAGCGGGACTCATGACTTTCTTTTCCAATCTCCTGGCTTTGAACCAAAGCTGGTTTCACGTGGAGTTTCATGAAGCCTACAATGTCCCCACAATAAGTGATGTGTTTTATGACGATATCACAAATTATGTCATCGGCTCGGGTATCCATGGTCATGCGGCGGGGTTCAATCAGGCATTGCCCGGAATCACGAAGGTCGCGGTGCGGGACCAGACCGTCCGGCGCAGCAGAATCAAGTATTTGTTTCGGGTGATGTTTCCTAAATACAAAGAGTTATTACCGGCTCACCCGGTTCTCAAGAGATGGAAGATTCTGTTGCCGTGGTTTTGGGTCAAAAGATGGTTTCGTCTGATCTTCAAGCAAACCAGAAGAAGCATCCGCAAACTCAAGGCCGTGAATGTCGATTCCGAGACGATCGCCACACACATGGCACTCTTCCAAGAGCTCGGTTTATAGATGCCAAGCAATCAAACACAACTTAACAAAAAATTTACAAAGACATTTCCAAAAGTGTCTTTGTTTTCTTAATTATATATGGTACAATGCTCTTTGGTATGGATAAATTTTTTATACGATAAGGGGTATATGAATGAAACGGGAAAAAACGGAACGATCAACTTATATCAAGCCTGAAGTTGAAGTGATGGAATTCACCCTTGAAGAAAGCATTGCGACAAGCATGAATTTTGGTCCTTCGACTCTATGCGGCGAAGAAACGTATTAGGGGGGGGCGCGATTATGAAAAAAGCCATTTTAGCCTTATTTGTCGGATTGATGTTTATTGCCGCACCATTATTTGTCAAAGCGGACACAGTGACGACACCGGTTTCCATCAGCGCGTATTTTGATGAAACCAATTCGGATGTCTCATCCATCATTCCACCACAAACCTATGGTAGCAAAGTCAGTTTCAGCAATCATTTGCCTACTGCGCCAGAAGGGTATGAATCCTATGAATTTGCCTATTGGATTGTCAATGGGGTTGTACGTAGCGATTTGAACTTCAATGCACAGTTCAGGGTGACGGATCATTTGGATCTTGTCGCGATTTATCGTCCGGCGAACAAGTATGTCGTGGTATTCATGGATACCAATGGCAAGATGATTGACCTCGATTATGTGTCATCAGGTTCACCTGCGACGGCACCGAATATTGACAACCTCACCAAGCCTGGGCTAGTGGTTCAGTCTCTGAATCCATGGAGTGTCGATTTCTCTGAAGTCACAAACAACATGGTCGTTTGGGTTCAATATGAATCCGCTCAGGAAGTTACTTTCGATGTTTCAACCACCAATGGGACGGGTGGCGGTACCGGCCTTGAGTTCGGATCTGTCGCGTCTGTCTCAGCCAGTGAGACCAGTGGGTCCGATGTGTTCACCCATTGGGTGGATGAAAACGGAAAAGTGGTCAGTTATCAACTATCACATACCTTCACTGTCTATAAAGATACCGTCTTGACGGCTGTATACGGCGAGTCAGCGAGTCATCTGCCTTCTGTCGTCATCAGTGACCGGATGTCCTTCCACAGCAACAAGAGCTCCTATATCGGTCAATTCTATGTGGCCGAAGGGTATGAGTTGGTCGAATATGGCATGATTACGAGCATGGTGCAAGGCTCATTTGACCTAGAGACCGAAGGAATCACTCGTTATCAGTCTAACAAACACAATGGTCCGACCAAAGAATTCATGATGAGTATCAGCGCCGCAACTAGCCAGTATATCCGTGGATATCTTGTCGTTGAAGATGATTTGGAGCAACTTCATTATTTCTACAGCTCGATTGAAAAAACGAGAGATTTAATGTTTAGTGAATATGGCGAAGGAAGTAGTAACAATAAGTGGTACGAGTTATATAATCCTACTGAAGAATCGATTGATTTATCAGATTATGCCATAAAGACATACTACAACGGAAGTGAAACAGAAGGAAATTCACTCACGTTTAGTCCAGATACCTTACTCAATCCAGGAGAAGTATTCGTTGTAGCAAACTCGTCTTCCAATGAGACAATCCAAGCACTGAAAAACATTACCGATGGTACAGCAAACTTCAATGGTGATGATGCTCTTGTTCTATTTAAGGGAAGCTTAGTAGTTGATATTATCGGAAAGATAGGTCAGGATCCAGGGACTAGCTGGGATGGGATTACGGCCGATAGAACACTTACTAGGAATGTGTTCAGCCCCAATCCGTTGTGGAATCACTTAGAATGGAATGTGTTTAATATAGATACATTTGATTACATTGGATTTCATAATAGCGATCCAACTCCAAAAGCAATTATCATATCTGGTGAGACAATAGTGGACGTAGAAATGAGCATTACTCTCTCAGCAATGGTATTGCCATCGTCATCAAGCCAAGAAGTAACTTGGTCTTCTTCAAACACTGCGATAGCCTCTGTTGATGAGGATGGTGTTGTCTTAGGAGTTTCTGCTGGTCAAGTTAGTATTACAGCCAGATCCGTGGTTGATACAAACATTTCACAATCATTTACCGTTGTTGTAAGTGAAGAAGCTTATAGCCCAACTGTCATTATTAGTCAAGCGTATGGTGGTGGAGGCAACTCTGGTTCAGTTTACACACATGATTTTGTTGAATTATTCAATTCAACCTCAGAGACGATTTCTTTGGACGGATGGGTTCTGTATTACGCATCAGCAACTGGTTCAACATGGACTGCGACTACATTATCTGGATCTATCGCCCCAGGAAGATACTATTTAATTCAAATGGCAAAAGGAAGCGGTGGAACAACTGCCCTTCCAACTCCAGATAAAATTGGAACAGTTGCCATGTCTGGTACTGCTTTCAAAATAGCTTTGTGTAGTAAAACAACTAGCGTTCCCACGGGTGCAGGACCGATTGATTTGACCACTGAAGGCCTTGTTGATTTTGTGGGGGCAGGTACCGCAAATCAATATGAAGGATCAGGGAAAGCGCCCGCTCCATCTAATTCAAACTCAGTTATACGCAAAGGTGGGGACTCTCCAATAGACACAAATGACAATTCAAATGATTTTATTGCTCAGGCTGCGAACCCAAGAAACTCATCATATGTACCTTCATCGTAGTTGACACTCATATTACTTGGAAATAATGATATATTGGCGCCTATTTCTTGGCGCCTTTTGTTTCAAAATATTTGATTAATGTGGTAAAATATTAAGATGAAGACACAATGGTGTAGAGGTGCTAAGTTGAAGATATATGTAAGAATGATATTGGTATTATTGGCTATAAGTTTTTTTCTGTTTGGCTCCGTGAAAGCGGAAGGAAATCAAAGCGTCGAACTCATTTCATACTTTGATAGTGATAATCAGGTAGAAACAGATATTTCTGGTTTAGACTATGGCGCTAGAGTGAGTGTTTCTAATCAATTGTCTTCTCGTGATAACTACTCATTCTATCTATGGATATACAACGGTGTCATTCGTCCGGATTTACCTCTTGATTACTCGTTTGTCGTTTCGAGCAATACGGAGATTATCGGTATTTTTCGACCCAACAATCAATACGTAGCCCTCTTTGTCGATGCGAATGGCAAACGCATCGATGTTCAATATGTGTCTCCCGGTGGAAATGCTACAGACATTGATTCAGAACTGCTTCCGGATAAACCGGGATACGAGATCGCCACAATCAAGTGGAACAAATCTCTTACAAACATTCAAACAAATACCATCTTTATCCTCCAATATCAAAAAGTAGAAGCGTCTTCATACAATGTAACCGTATCGGAAGGAACCGGTTCAGGGACCTATGGGTTCAATGAGTATGCGACAGTAGTCGCGAATGAACCGGGAATGGGAATGTACTTTTCCTATTGGATGTCCAATGGGAAAATCATGTCTTATGAATCCACATACACTTTTACGGTTCTCGATGATGTTTCAATCGAGGCAGTATACGCTTCTGAACCTTCAGTGACGCTTCCTCTCATTTCCTTGAGCGGGAATTTGGCATTACGCATCGGTTATCATACCTATCTCGGCCAGTTTTTCCTTCCCGAAGGATTTGATTTGATCGAATATGGATTGATTACTTCATCAGAAGAGGGCATGCTTGATTTAGGGTCTTCATCATTCGATCGTCATCAGGGATCTAGATATAATCCTTTAACAAACGAATTTGTCATGAGCATTCCCGAAGCGAACCTCAACTCCGTTCGCGCTTATCTAGTTGTCAAAGATGATTTGGGGAATCTCAGGACCTTCTATGATGAATATTTTGAGGGTGTCGAAATAGGCACATTCGCTTCTGATTTATTCTTTTCATATTACATTGAAGGGACTAGTTTTAATAAAGCATTGGGCATATATAATGGAACTGGTTCAACTATTGATTTATCCCAATACTCGATTAATCTGTATAGCAATGGTGCATCCATAGCCAGCGCAAACATGAGTCTTAGTGGCCAGTTAGCTCATGGTGATGTGTATGTCGTATCCCATGGAAGTGCGAATGCAACCATTTTGGCTATGGCTAATGCGACCAATAGTTCTGTCATCAATTTCAATGGTGACGATGCAATCGTATTGGTAAAAGGGTCAAGTGTTGTGGATAGTATCGGTCAGGTTGGATATAGACCATCCACAGAATGGGGGTCAGGACTTGTTTCAACCGCGGACAATACGCTCAAAAGAAAGGCATCGGTCAGTTCCGGGAGAACCGCATCAACATCAGCTTTTGATCCAAGCGTTGAATGGGATGGGTATGCTACAGATCATTCAGTCGGATTGAATCAGCATACTATGACCGGAGGAAGCGCTCCGGTTACGGTGACATCGATCGAGGCCTTCATTGACGTTGACACATATGAGCAAGGCGAGTCGATTGATTTGACAGGGGCTTTCATCAAAGTCTTCTATAGTGATGGTACATCATCAGTCATGAGTATGACATCGGAGATGGTATCCTCATTTTCCACGTCTTTGGTGGGCACACATAGTTTTGCCATCACCTATCAAGGAAAATCGACTGCGCTCTATTATGTCGTGACCGCACTCACTTCTTCGCATACCTTGATGATCTATGAAGTCTATGGGGGTGGAGGTAATACTGGAGCCATATATAAATACGATTATGTGGTGTTGTACAATGG